>NZ_CP146101.1:6910000-7105000 GCF_037023745.1 Streptomyces sp. SCSIO 30461 | reverse complement strand
ATCCTAAGGTAGCGAAATTCCTTGTCGGGTAAGTTCCGACCTGCACGAATGGCGTAACGACTTCTCGACTGTCTCAACCATAGGCCCGGTGAAATTGCACTACGAGTAAAGATGCTCGTTTCGCGCAGCAGGACGGAAAGACCCCGGGACCTTTACTACAGTTTGATATTGGTGTTCGGTTCGGCTTGTGTAGGATAGGTGGGAGACTTTGAAGCGGCCACGCCAGTGGTTGTGGAGTCGTCGTTGAAATACCACTCTGGTCGTGCTGGATGTCTAACCTGGGTCCGTGATCCGGATCAGGGACAGTGTCTGATGGGTAGTTTAACTGGGGCGGTTGCCTCCTAAAGGGTAACGGAGGCGCCCAAAGGTTCCCTCAGCCTGGTTGGCAATCAGGTGTTGAGTGTAAGTGCACAAGGGAGCTTGACTGTGAGACCGACGGGTCGAGCAGGGACGAAAGTCGGGACTAGTGATCCGGCGGTGGCTTGTGGAAGCGCCGTCGCTCAACGGATAAAAGGTACCCCGGGGATAACAGGCTGATCTTCCCCAAGAGTCCATATCGACGGGATGGTTTGGCACCTCGATGTCGGCTCGTCGCATCCTGGGGCTGGAGTCGGTCCCAAGGGTTGGGCTGTTCGCCCATTAAAGCGGTACGCGAGCTGGGTTTAGAACGTCGTGAGACAGTTCGGTCCCTATCCGCTGTGCGCGTAGGAGTCTTGAGAAGGGCTGTCCCTAGTACGAGAGGACCGGGACGGACGAACCTCTGGTGTGCCAGTTGTCCTGCCAAGGGCATGGCTGGTTGGCTACGTTCGGGAGGGATAACCGCTGAAAGCATCTAAGCGGGAAGCCTGCTTCGAGATGAGGACTCCCACCCACTTGATGGGGTAAGGCTCCCAGTAGACGACTGGGTTGATAGGCCGGATATGGAAGCACGGTAACGTGTGGAGTTGACCGGTACTAATAGGCCGAGGGCTTGTCCTCAGTTGCTCGCGTCCACTGTGTTAGTTCTGAAGTAACGAACAGGCTGTTTGCTGGTTTGTGTTGGATATCTTCATAGTGTTTCGGTGGTCATAGCGTTAGGGAAACGCCCGGTTACATTCCGAACCCGGAAGCTAAGCCTTTCAGCGCCGATGGTACTGCAGGGGGGACCCTGTGGGAGAGTAGGACACCGCCGAACAATCTTTGGGAAGAGCCCCGTACCGGGAACGGTACGGGGCTCTTCTGCATTTCCAGGCAAGTTCGGCAACGAAGGCTCAAGGCCTCCACGACGGGGGCCTTGGACCTTCCCGGCGCCGGTTTCTGTCAGAGGCGGCCCGCCGCCTTCAGAGCGAGATAAGCGTCTGCGAGTGCGGGAGCAAGGTCGTCAGGAGTCGTGTCCACGACTGTGACGCCATGCCGGCGCAGTTGTTCCGCGGTACGCCTGCGCTGTGCCAGTGCCTGTGCGCCGGAGGCGGCGTCATACACGGCGTCGATTGTGCCCCTGCCACCGACCATCGTTTGGACATGGGGGTCTGACACCGAGGCAAGCAGGACGGAGTGGCGCTGGGTGAGCTGAGGCAGCACCGGCAGGAGGCCCTCCTCGATCGGGGCGGCGTCGAGACCCGTCACCAGGACGATGAGCGAGCCGCGCGGGGAATGGCGGAGCGCGACAGCGCTGAGGCCGCGTGCATCCGTCTCCACGAGTTCGGGTTCGAGCGGTGCGAGGGCATTGACCATCGCGGGGAGGACTTCCCCGGCCGCGCGGCCCTGGACGTGGGCACGGACGCGGCGGTCATAGGCCAGCAGATCCACCCGGTCCCCTGCCCGGGTGGCGAGTGCGGCGAGGAGCAATGCGGCGTCCATGGCGGCGTCCAGACGGGGCACATCGCCTACTCGCCCCGCCGAGGTGCGTCCGGTGTCGAGCACGAGGAGGATATGGCGGTCACGCTCCGGCCGCCAGGTACGAACGGCGACAGTGTGCTGCCTGGCGGTGGCACGCCAGTCGATCGAGCGGGTGTCGTCGCCGGGGACGTACTCACGGAGGCTGTCGAACTCGGTGCCTTCACCGCGAGTGAGCACGCTGGTGCGACCGTCCAACTCGCGTAGCCGAGCCAGGCGCGACGGCAGGTGCTTGCGGCTGGTGAACGGCGGCAGCACCCGTACCGACCAGGGCACCTCATGGTTCCCCTGGCGTGCCGCGAGGCCGAGTGGCCCGTAGGAGCGGACGGTGACGCGGGCCGCGTGACGGTCCCCGCGTCGTGTGGGGCGCAGGATCGTGGAGATTCGGCGTCGCTCACCGGCCGGGATCGTGATCTTGTGTCGGGAGGCGGCCTGCTCCGTGCCGGGCAGCCAGGTGCTGGGCGGCCAGGCGTCGCGCAGGTCGGCGCGAAGTGGACGGCCGGATGGGTTGGTGACGGTGAGCTGGACTTCAGCGCTCTCGCCGAGTCGAACTGACGTATCACCACTTCGAGTGAACTGGAGCTTTCGCACTGGTGCGGCCAGGGCGTAGTCGCACAGAATTGCTACACAGAGCGGAGCATCCACCGCCAGGATGCCGGCCCAGCTGGGTGCCAGTACCCCGACCGGGATGGCTCCGAGCGCGGCGAGTAGAGCGGTTCTTCCGGTGAGGGCCATGGTGCGGCGCCTCAGCGGGGAACGGGGACGTGGGAGAGGATCGCGGAGATGACGGAGTCAGCGGTGACTCCCTCCATCTCCGCCTCGGGACGCAACTGAATGCGGTGTCGGAGAGTGGGAAGGGCGAGCGCCTTCACATCGTCCGGGGTCACATAGTCCCTGCCGGTGAGCCAGGCCCAGGCTCGGGCGGTGGAGAGCAGAGCGGTGGCTCCACGAGGAGAGACACCAAGGGTGAGCGAGGGGGATTCGCGGGTGGCACGACAGATATCGACGACATAGCCGGCGATCTCGGGGGACACCGAGGTCTTCGCGACCGCGGCGCGGGCCGCAGCGAGGTCGGCGGGCCCGGCGACGGGACGAATTCCCGCGGCCTGGAGGTCACGTGGGTTGAAGCCGTCAGCGTGCCGGGAGAGGACGTTGATCTCCTCTTGGCGTGTGGGCAGCGGCACGGTCAGCTTCAGGAGGAAGCGGTCCAGCTGGGCTTCGGGGAGAGGGTAGGTGCCTTCGTACTCGACAGGGTTCTGGGTCGCCGCGACGAGGAACGGTTCGGGGAGCGGGCGCGAAGTGCCGTCTACCGTGACCTGGCGTTCCTCCATGGCTTCGAGCAGCGACGACTGGGTCTTCGGTGGCGTCCGATTGATCTCGTCGGCGAGCAGCAGGTTGGTGAACACAGGGCCGGGCTGGAAGGAGAACTCTGCGGTTCGTGCGTCGTAGACCAGCGAGCCGGTGATGTCGCTGGGCATCAGATCGGGTGTGAACTGGACACGCTTGGTGTCGAGTTCGAGGGACGCGGCGAGAGCGCGGACCAGGAGGGTCTTGGCGACGCCGGGGACTCCTTCGAGCAGCACATGACCGCGGCAGAGCAGGGCGACGACGAGTCCGGTCACTGCGGAGTCCTGGCCGACCACGGCCTTCGCGATCTCGGTTCGCAGCGCTTCCAGGGAGGCGCGTGCGCTGTCCGATTTCTCTGCGGTCTCGGGGGTCGGGGCGCTCATGAGGTGCGTACCTCTCTTTCGATGGCGTCGAGTTGGTCTGCCAGGCGGATCAGAGCTGCGTCATCGTCGGGAACCGGACCGAAGAGCAGGACCCTGAGGTCCCGGTCTGCGGCGGGGAGATGCGCGGACACGGCGGGGAGGAGGATTTCCGGCGAATGTGCGTCCAGCGGGGCGATGCCGAGCATCGGGGCGAGACGTGAACGCGTGGCCGAACGGAGCGTGGCGGCGGCTCTGTCGCGGGCATTGATCCTGCGGTAGAGGCGGGCGCGGCCTTCGGTCGACTCGGAGGCGCGGATGGCGACGGGCAGGTGTTCCGTCACCAGTGGTCCGAGCCGGCGGGCTCGCCAGACGGCGGCGAGCAGTGCGGCGATCAGGAGTTGGAGGGTGCCCCACAGCCAGCCGGCGGGGATCAGATCGGCGAGGGTGCTCGCCCCGGACTCGTCCCCGCCGCCGTCGACGGGGGATTCATCAGTGAGTGAAGGGAGGTACCAGACGAGATGGGGCCGGGACCCTAGGAGTTGGAGTGCGAGGGAGGCGTTGCCTTCTTCGCCGAGGCGCTCGTTGTAGAGGATGTCGGGAGAGCCCAGGAGGACGGTGTCACCGCCGCCAGCCTCCTTGATCGTGAGCAGGCTCGGCAGTCCGTCGCTGAGGTAGCAGGCGTCGGTGCTCGGAAGGCCATCCGTCGCGTAGCGCTCGCCGCCGATGTCCACCTTCCCGGCGCGCTGGGCGGCGGGAAGGGTGCACTGCGGGCTGCGGGCGGTGACGGAGATCTGGGCTTCGGCCCGAACGTCGGGTGCGAGAGCGGCCACCGAGTCGGTCCCGGCGGCGACCAGTACGGTGCGGCCTGCCGAGAGTGCCATGGACGCGCGCAGCGACTTCTGCTGATGCTTCGTCAGCAGGTTGGGTGTGGCCACCAGGAGTGTCGTGTCGGGACCGGTGGCGTCGGCTGCTTCGCCGAGCGTGGTGACCACGTGGGTCTCGACCCCCCGCTGCTTGAGCAGTTCGGCTACGGCCCGGCTCCCGGCGCGGTCCGCGGAGCGGGGGTCGAGACGGCCGTGCTGGTCGCCGGAGCGCAGGGCGGCGAGCGCGATTCCAGCCGAGACAAGGATGACGAGGACGATCAGCACACCCCGTGTTCGGGTCCAGATCTGGCGCGTGCCGAGGGCGGTGGAGGTGTCGGCCGGGGCAACACCGGTTGCCGTGGTCCTCATCGGGCCGCTCCCCGGCCGACCGTGCTGAGCCGGGGCTTGGTGAGCTCCAGTCGGTTGTCCAGTTCCTTGAAGCGTAGATAGGCATGTTGGTCGGCGGAACGGCCGCCGTACGCGATGTCGTCGAAGGTCCTCGCTGCGGAGCGGAGTGCGTCGGAGAGGTCGGGCAGAGGCACTCCGGCCTCTGCGGCAGCCTCATCGGCGGTGCGTCCCGGGCGGGGATCGAGCAGGGCACGCTCCTCCAGTGCGCGGACGATCGCCCGCATCCGCTCCTGGACGGCTTGGTCGAAGCGGCCTGCTGCGGCGTGCTCCTCGGCGGTTGCCCGGTGCTGGGCGGCGCTGCGGGGGCCCTCATGGAACAGCGCCGCACCGGAGGCAGGGCTGCGCCGGGGAGTGCCCAGCCGCCACCAGAGGCCGACGGCCAGGGCGATGACGATCAGCACGATCACGGCAAGTCCGACCGCTCCGCCTGGAGTCACCCCGGCCGCGCTGCCGAAGACGCCGTCGACCCACTCCCAGAAACGATCGAGACCGCGCTGGAGCAGGTTCGGGTCGTTCTGGTGGTACATCGGCTTGGACAGTTCCCGCTCGGCGGCCTCCCGGGCGGGGCCGCGGGGGATGTCCACCGGTGGGTCCGTGCCGTCGTCCGCGCGGATCAGCAGCAGCCGCGCCGCGATGGTTCCCCCCATGACGGACACGTCGTCAGCCCCCAGCGGAGGTGTCGCCGGGGGTCGGCGTGCCGTAACCGGGGATGCCGGCCGCCCGGGCCAGTTCCAGGTCGAGCGCCTCGCGGCGGATGCGCTGGTCCACGTAGAGGAGGACCGTGACTCCGGCCGAGATCGGGTAGGTGATGGCGGAGGCGATCACCGCGCCGATCCCGGTGATGATCAGGAACGGCCAGCCGAATTCAGGGGCCGTGCCGTTGAGCAGGGAGCCCAGACCGCTTCCGTCGGCGATGAAGGCGAGCAGGGTGAACGGAATCGAGATGATCATCGAGACGATGAAGGTGAGCGCCAGTACCAGCACCAGAATGCCGAAGATCCTCCACCAGGCGCCGTGGACCAGCTTGGCGGAGCGGCGCATGGAGTTCAGGATTCCCCGCCGTTCCAGCATCAGCGCGGGCGAGGCAAGGGCGAAGCGGACCCAGAGCCAGATGGTGACGAGCACACCGGCGAGGACGCCCAGCACTCGCAGGGCGGCGGAATCGAGGAGCAGTCCGGGGAGGATTCCCACGGTGATGGCGCCCGCGCAGATCAGCACGATCAGCACGGTCAGGCCCAGGAGTTGGAGCAACCGCGGTCGGGCCTCGGCCCAGGCGTCGCCGAGGTCGACCGGACGGCCCAGCACTGAGCGGCTGATCACCACGGTCAGCAGCGCCGTGATGACGAGGGCCGTGATCAGCCCGATACCCAGGGCCGGGAGCGAGGCGATCAGGCTCGACTGGGTGGATTCGACGACCTGGTTGAGGGCTTCCTCCGGGGTCGCGTCCGGATCGGGAGCCGGGGCCGCCGGAACCAGGTAGCGCTGGATGAGGATGTCGGCGATCTGGGTGATGACGGACAGCGTGATCGTGATGCCCAGGACGGTCCGCCAGTGCGCGCGCAGTGTCGACACCGCGCCGTCGAGGATCTCGCCGACACCGAGGGGCCGCAGCGGGATCACTCCGGGCTTCGCGGCGGGCGGTGCTCCCCAGTCGCCCTGCTTCGGCGCGCCGCCCCAGCCGCCGGGGCCGGGCTGAGTGCCCCAGCCGGGCTGCACCGGGGGTTCGGACCCGCCGCCCGGGCTTGCGGGCGGGGTCCACTCACCGGGCGGCGGCTGCTGCTCGGACCACTTCGAGGCGGGATCGTCCGTGCCGGTGGGTCGCTGCACTCCGGAGTCCTGGCCGTCGGCGGGCACGGATCCGGGCGCTGCCCAGCCCGGAGTGTCGTTCACAGTCGTCCACCTCGTGGGGTGCTCATGCGGCCGACTCGTCGAGCCGCTGTTGTCCTGATGCCCGTCCGTCCGCTTGACGGAAGGCCGGCGGCCATCGTCCCACGCGGCGCTCGCAGCCTGACCGGGCCCTGGATCATCCTTGTCGCCTTTGTTACCGCCTTCACTGTGCGTGCAGTAGCGGGCAGACTGGGCGAATGGCTGATCAGCACATTCAGGCACCTGACAGTGCCCGGACCCCGCCGCCGTCACTGCGGTGGGACGAGCACCCTGACGGGCCCCTACTGGTCCTACTCGATCAGACCAGGCTGCCGGCCGAGGAGGTCGAGCTGGTCTGCGGGGATGTGCCGGCGCTGGTGCGAGCGATCCGGACGCTCGCCGTGCGCGGGGCCCCGCTGCTCGGTATCGCGGGCGCGTACGGGGTCGCCCTGGCGGCGGCGCGCGGCGACGACGTCGATATGTCGGCTGCCGCGCTGGAAGGTGCGCGGCCCACCGCGGTGAACCTCGGCTACGGCGTGCGGCGGGCGGTCGCGGCCCACAAGGGCGCGGTCGGCGTCGGCGCCGGCGGGCAGGAGGCGGCAGCCGCCGCGCTTGCCGCGGCCAGGGCGCTGCACCGCGAAGACATCGAGGCCAGCGAGCGAATGGCGCGGCAGGGTCTTGTCCTGCTGGATGAGCTGCTCCCGGCCGGTGACCATCGCGTGCTGACGCACTGCAACACGGGTCGGCTGGTCTCGGGCGGTGAGGGAACGGCGTTCGCGGTCGCTCTCGCCGCGCACCGCGCGGGGCGGCTGCGCACGCTGTGGGTGGACGAGACCCGTCCGCTGCTCCAGGGCGCCCGGCTCACAGCCTACGAGGCCGACGGGCATGGCATGCCCTATCGGTTGCTCGCGGACAACGCGGCGGGATCGCTGTTCGCGGCGGGGCAGGTGGACGCGGTGCTGATCGGCGCGGACCGGATCGCCGTCGACGGCTCCGTGGCGAACAAGGTGGGGAGCTATCCCCTGGCGGTGCTGGCCAAGTACCACCACGTGCCGTTCATCGTGGTGGCACCGACCACCACGGTGGATCTGGGTACCCCGGATGGTGCGTCGATAGAGGTGGAGCAGAGGTCGGGACAGGAGGTGTCGGGCATGTACGCGCCGTCTGCCTACAATCCTGCGTTCGATGTCACACCGGCCGAGTTGGTGACTGCGGTCGTTACGGAGGAAGGGGTCGCATCCCCGGTCACAGGAGCCCGGCTGGCGGAGCTGTGTGCCAGGTCACGCCAGGTCTCGGTGAGCTAATGGGATGATGTCGAATATGAAGGGACGCGTCCTTGTCGTCGACGACGACACCGCACTGGCCGAGATGCTCGGCATCGTGCTGCGTGGTGAAGGGTTCGAGCCGTCGTTCGTAGCGGACGGCGACAAGGCCCTCGCCGCTTTCCGCGAGGCCAAGCCGGACCTCGTGCTGCTCGACCTCATGCTGCCCGGTAGGGACGGCATCGAGGTGTGCCGGCTGATCAGGGCCGAGTCGGGTGTACCCATTGTCATGCTCACGGCCAAGAGTGACACCGTGGACGTGGTCGTCGGACTGGAGTCCGGCGCTGACGACTACATCGTGAAGCCTTTCAAGCCGAAGGAGCTCGTTGCCCGTATCAGGGCGCGGCTGCGCAGGTCGGAGGAGCCGGCTCCCGAGCAGCTCACCATCGGCGACCTGGTCATCGATGTGGCGGGCCACTCCGTGAAGCGGGACGGGCAGTCGATCGCGCTGACCCCGCTGGAGTTCGATCTGCTGGTCGCGCTGGCCCGCAAGCCGTGGCAGGTGTTCACCCGAGAGGTGCTGCTCGAGCAGGTGTGGGGCTACCGCCATGCCGCCGACACCAGGCTGGTGAACGTGCACGTGCAGCGGCTGCGCTCCAAGGTCGAGAGGGACCCCGAGCGTCCGGAGATCGTGGTGACCGTCCGCGGCGTCGGTTACAAGGCAGGACCGAGCTGACATGACCGTGGGCAGCACTGCTCCGAAACCCGGGGGGCCGGGAGTCCGTACGGGGCGGGCTGCCGAACCGGGTCGTGGCCCTTCGCGCGTAGGCAGGGTGTTCCAGGACGGGGCTCCGGGTGGACCGGTGCTCCGGCTCGCCATGCGCTGGATCCGTCGTCCGCTGCTGCCGGCCGTTCGGCTGTGGCGGCGGAACATCCAGCTGCGTGTGGTGGCCAGCACCCTGCTCATGTCGATCGGAGTGGTGCTGCTGCTCGGCCTCGTCGTCATCGGCCAGGTCCGCAACGGGCTCCTCGACGCGAAGGAACTGGCGGCGCAAAGCCAGGCCGCGGGTGGCTTCACCGCTGCCCAGGACAAGGCCAGCGGCCCGGTGGCGCTCGGCGGTTCCGAAGGCGACGCCACCGACGGCATGCCCGGCCGGGCCGCGGTGAACTGGCGGTCCGAGTTGGTGAAGCAGCTGGCCAGCGGCGGCCAGGGCGCCTACCACGTGGTGGCGCTCAGCCCCGACTCAGGCGCCGCGGGCACCAACCGCGGGCCCCGCGCGTCCGGCAACGTCGACGTCACCAGCATCCCGCAGGACCTGCGGGACTCCGTCGCGCAGGGCACGGGCACGTTCCAGACGTACATCAACATCGCCTACTCGTCCCAGCGGGCGCCGGAGGCCGGTCTGGTCGTCGGCAAGCGCCTCAACGACGTCGCCGGCAACGCCTACGAGCTGTACTACCTCTTCCCGCTGACCCAGGAGGACGAGTCGCTCAGTCTCGTCAAGGGGACGCTCGCGACGGCGGGACTGTTCGTGGTGGTACTGCTCGGCGCGATCGCGTGGCTGGTGGTGCGCCAGGTCGTGACGCCCGTGCGGATGGCCGCGGGGATCGCCGAGCGGCTCTCCGCAGGGCGTCTGCAAGAGCGGATGAAGGTCTCGGGCGAGGACGACATCGCCAGGCTCGGCGAGGCCTTCAACAAGATGGCGCAGAGCCTCCAGCACAAGATCCAGCAGCTGGAGGACCTGTCCCGGATGCAGCGCCGGTTCGTCTCCGACGTTTCGCACGAGCTGCGCACCCCGCTGACCACCGTGCGGATGGCGGCGGACGTCATCCACGAGGCCCGGAGCGACTTCGACCCGGTGACGGCCCGGTCGGCGGAGCTGCTGGGGGACCAGCTGGACCGCTTCGAGTCGCTGCTCTCGGACCTGCTGGAGATCAGCCGTTTCGACGCGGGCGCCGCGGCTCTGGAGGCCGAGCCGATAGACCTCCGCGAGGTGGTGCGCCGGGTCATCGGCGGCGCCGAGCCGCTGGCCGAGCGCAAGGGCACCCGTATCCGCGTCGTCGGCGACGAGCAGCCCGTGGTCGCGGAGATCGACTCCCGGCGCATCGAGCGCGTCCTGCGCAATCTGGTCGTCAACGCCGTGGAGCATGGCGAGGGCCGCGATGTGGTCGTGCGGCTGGCAGCCGCGGGTGGAGCGGTCTCCGTGGCTGTACGGGACTACGGGGTGGGCCTGAAGCCGGGCGAGGCGACCCGTGTGTTCAACCGCTTCTGGCGGGCCGACCCGGCCCGGGCGCGGACCACCGGCGGTACGGGTCTCGGCCTGTCCATCGCCGTCGAGGACGCACGGCTGCACGGCGGCTGGCTCCAGGCCTGGGGCGAGCCGGGTGGTGGCTCGCAGTTCCGCCTCACCCTGCCGCGTACCGCGGACGAGCCGCTGCGCGGTTCGCCGATACCCCTGGAGCCGGAGGACTCCCGGCGTGCCCGGCAGAGCGGCCCCGGTACGGGAAGCGCGGAGAACGCCGTGCGGCTGGCGACGGTGCCGTCGCAGCCCGGCACCGGCCGTTCGCCGATATCGATGGCCGCCCGGGCGCCACTGACGCCCCCGCGAGCCCCGCTGCCGACGCCGGTGGACCCCGCGGCCCTGCCTGGCAGCGGTGCCCGGGTCGTGGCGCGCCAGCCGGGCCGGACCGGCCGGAGTGGCCAGGCGGGCACGCCTGGGCGTACGAGTGACGGCGACGGTGCCGCACGGATCCCGGAGGGGGAGGACTCGACTCGTGGGCGCTGAGCGTCGCCGTCACGGCCGAGCGCGCGTGATGCGGTCCGCCGCGCTGCCCACCTGTGCGGCACTGCTGCTGGGTGGGTGTGCGTCGATGCCGGACAGTGGGGATGTCGAGCAGGTGAAAGCCACCCAGGGCGCGGACTCGCAGGTGCGGGTGCTCGCGGTGGCCCCCCGCGAGGGTGCCGAGCCCGGGGAGATCGTCGACGGCTTTCTCGAAGCCATGACGAGTGACGATCCGAGCTTCGCGACGGCACGCAAGTACTTGACCAAGCGGGCCGCCAAGGAGTGGAAGCCGCAGGAGCAGACCACGGTGCTGACCGAGGCCCCCGAGTGGGACCTCGACGTGGAGAAGGACGCGCCCGACCGCACGTACAACCTCCGCGGCGAGCAGATCGCCACGGTGGACCGGGGCGCGTACGCGGCGGTGCCGTCGACCCAGTACAACGGCTCGCTGCGGCTCGTCCAGGAGAGTGCGCCGGACGGCAAGGGCAAGGAGTGGCGCATCGACTACGCCCCGGGCGGTCTGCTGCTCGGGGAGAGCGACTTCCAGCGCAACTACGGTTCCGTCAACCGTTACTACTACACATCCGGTGAGAAGTCGGTGGTCGCGGACCCGGTGTACATCCGGCAGCGGCAGGACCCGGTCACCCGGATGGACCCGGTCGCGCAGACCGTGTCGTCCCTCTTCGACGGGCCGACGACCTGGCTCAGGCCGGTGGTCACCTCGCCCTTCCCCAAGGGCACCGCGCTCAAGGCGGGCACCACGACCCTGACGCCGGACGACCAGAACGTCCTGCGGCTGCCGCTCAACGAGAAGGCCTCCCACGTGGGGCGCACGGCCTGCCACAACATGGCCTCCCTGGTACTGCTCACCCTGCGTGGTCTGACCTCTCCACGAGTCGATCAGGTGCAGTTGCAGCGGTCCGACGGCGGCACTCTGTGCGTGCTCAGCGCCGCTCAGGCGGAGCGGCAACCGCCGGTGCTCCGGGCGGACAACGTGTACTTCGTCGACGATGCCGGTCGGATGGCCGTCACCGCGCCTACGGGGACCCTCGATCAGTTCACGGCGGTGCGCGGCCCGTTCGGCACAGGCGAGCTGCACATAGGCAGCCTCGCGGTCGCCCGCAACGAGGAGCGTGCCGCGGCCGTGTCCCAGGACGGCCAGTACCTCTACGCCGCCTCGATCATCTCCGACGAGAAGCTCGGGGCCCCTCTGGCGAGCAGTACCGGCGCACGGCCGGAGGACCGGCTGTCGGCACCGAGCTGGGACCGCGGCGATCTGTGGGTGGCCGACCGGAACCCCGCAGGGCCGCGACTGCTGCGTTTCGCGGGCGGCCGGGGAGCGCCGCAGGAGGTGAGCGTCGCCACGCTCGACGGCGCCCGGATCGAGTCGCTGAAACTGGCCTCCGACGGGGTGCGGATAGCGCTGCTGCTCACGAAGGACGGCAAGAGCTCCCTGAAGATCGGCCGGGTCGAGCGCAGGGAGAACGCGGACGGCACCACCGCGTTCTCCGTGACCGACCTGCAGTCGGCGGCGCCTCGGCTCGAGGGCGTGACCGCGGTGTCGTGGGCGGGGCCGAGCAGGCTTGTGGTGGTGGGCAAGGAGACGCGGGGCGTTCAGCAGGTGCGCTACATCGCCACGGACGGTTCACTGTCACCGGCCGGGGGCGTGCCAGGGCTGAACAAGGTGTCCGCCATCGCCGCGAGTGACGACGAGGAGCAGCCGCTGGTGGCGGTCTCCGATGACGGACTGGTGCGGCTGGCGCCGTCCGCGAACTGGCAGACGTTGATCGACAAGGGCTCTTTGCCGGTCTATCCCGGGTAGTGCGCCGCGGAGCCCCGCGTAGTTGTCCACAGGGGTGGCGGGGCGCTCCCCGCCGCGGGACAGTGGACGCCATGCGGGGCTGGTGGCAGGAGATCGCCGGGCTGGTGCTGCCGGTGGCCTGCCCCGGCTGCGGGCGTCCTCGTACGACGCTGTGCGAGGAGTGCGTCGTGGCGCTGACCGGCAGGGAGCCGCAGCGAGTGCGGCCGTGTCCGGAGCCGGTTGGGCTGCCCGCGGTGTTCGCGGCGGCCGGGTACGAGGGCGCCGTGCGGGCTCTTCTGCTGGCGCACAAGGAGCGGGGTGCGCTGGGGCTGGCCGGACTGCTCGGTGGGGCGCTGTCGGGCGCGGTGGCGGCAGCGCTGGCCCAGGTACCGGACCGGGTGCCCGGAGAGTCGGGTTCCGTGCTTCTGGTGCCTGTCCCGTCGGCTCGGCACGCGGTGCGGGCACGCGGACAGGACGCGGCACGCCGTGTCGCGGCGGCGGCCGCGTGTGCACTGCGTCATGGAGGGGTCCCGGCTCGGGTGCTTCCGGTGTTGCGGCAGTGCCGACCGGTGGCGGATCAGTCGGGCCTCACAGCTCGCCTGAGGCTGGCGAACATGGCCGGTGCTCTGGGGGTGGTCCCCGGCGCTGAGCGGCTGCTGGAAGGCCGCACAGCCGTGCTGGTGGACGATCTCGTGACGACGGGTGCCTCGCTGGCCGAGGCGGCGCGGGCGTTGCGTGCCGCGCGGCGCCGCGACTCCGCCACATCGGCCGTACCGCCCGGGCCTGTCGCCGTCGTCGCGGCGGTCGTGGCGGCACCGGTCGCGGCGTTCACCGGCTCGCGCGGGGAAGCGGGACACCGATTCGCGGAACCCACTCGATGGCCTGGACGTTGCAGCCAGTGACGAGCGGGAAGATCTGATCGTATGTACGCGCTGGTAGCGGGTGCCGACCACGGTCGGGGCGAGCTATGTTCGGGGGAAGAGGACTGGTGAACCCTGGTCTCCTTCGAATGGACGGCCGAGTTGCGGCCGGGTGTTCGTGGCGAGAACGCGAACCTCGAAATTGGTGGGGTGGAGATCTTCCCGATGGGGGAGGAGGAGGTGAAAGTCACCAAGTCCGAGGCTCCGGTGCAGACCGGAGCCTGGTGCAAGAGGGAGACGCTCCGCAGCGCAAGCGGAGCTATCCGGGAACGGAGTTCTGCGTGGACATCGTCGTCAAGGGCCGCAAGACCGAGGTGCCGGAGCGGTTCCGCAAGCACGTGGCCGAGAAGCTGAAGCTGGACAAGATCCAGAAGTTCGACGGCAAGGTGATCAGCCTCGACGTCGAGGTGTCCAAGGAGCACAACCCGCGGCAGGCAGACCGTTCCGACCGCGTGGAGATCACCCTCTATTCGAGGGGACCGGTCATCCGGGCGGAGGCATCGGCCGCCGACCCGTACGCGGCGCTCGACCTGGCCACGGCCAAGCTTGAGGCACGACTGCGCAAGCAGCACGACAAGCGTCACACCCGCCGGGGCAACGGCCGGCTGTCGGCCGCCGAGGTCGCGGATGTCGTGCCCGGCGTCGCAGAGTTGAACGGAAACGGCCAGCCCGTCTCCGAAGAGAGGTCCGAGGGCATTCCCACCACCACGATCGGCTCGCTCGCCGTGCAGGGCGAAGGCCCGCTGGTGGTCCGCGAGAAGACCCACACCGCTGCCCCGATGTCGCTCGACCAGGCGCTCTACGAAATGGAGTTGGTCGGGCACGACTTCTATCTGTTCGTCGACTCCGAGACCAAGGAGCCCAGTGTCGTCTACCGGCGGCACGCCTATGACTACGGCGTCATCCACCTGAACTCCGATCCGTTCGCCGGAGGCGACACGGGCGGCGCCGGTGGTGCGCTCGGCGGCTGATCCCGTCCACTCCGATCGGGTGGTTGGTGCCCCTGGAACGCCTCGTGCGCCCCCAGGGGCACCCCTGTGCCTCCGAGGGCACCGCGCTGTGCCACCAAGGGATCGCCGTGGTGTCGTGCGGGCATGAAATCATGGCGACCAGAGCCAACCGGTGTGCTGCCGAACGGGGTTGGCCGACCACAGATGACCCGGGCCGCGGCCTCAGGGGGAGGAACGATGGCGGACAGCTTCGGGCCGGTGCGGGGCACGGGCGCCACCGAGGGCGCGGACGGCGCGCAGCCGGGTGATTCCCGCAAGGAGCCGATCCGGGTGCTCGTGGTCGACGACCACGCCCTCTTCCGCCGGGGGCTTGAGATCGTCCTCGCCCAGGAGGAGGACATCCAGGTCGTCGGCGAGGCGGGGGACGGCGCGGAAGCCGTGGACAAGGCGGCCGATCTGCTGCCGGACATCGTGCTGATGGATGTGCGGATGCCGAAGCGCGGCGGGATCGAGGCCTGCACCTCCATCAAGGAGGTGGCCCCCAGCGCGAAGATCATCATGCTGACGATCAGCGACGAGGAGGCCGATCTCTACGACGCGATCAAGGCGGGTGCCACGGGATATCTCCTCAAGGAGATCTCCACCGACGAAGTCTCGACCGCGATCCGCGCCGTGGCCGACGGGCAGTCGCAGATCAGCCCCTCGATGGCGTCCAAACTGCTCACCGAGTTCAAGTCGATGATCCAGCGCACCGACGAGCGCCGCCTGGTGCCCGCGCCCCGGCTGACCGAACGGGAGCTGGAAGTCCTCAAGCTGGTCGCCACGGGGATGAACAACCGCGATATCGCCAAGGAGTTGTTCATCTCCGAGAACACCGTGAAGAACCATGTACGCAACATCCTGGAGAAGCTCCAGCTCCACTCCCGGATGGAAGCGGTCGTCTACGCGATGCGCGAGAAGATCCTCGAGATCCGCTGATCGCGACAGCCGAGGTCGGCCAGGGCAGCCGGGGTCAGGCCAGGGCCGCCGAGGCCGGTCGACCGGGGCGGTCAGTCCAGCGCCGCCACCAGCGGTGCCGTGAGTTCGGGGCGGTCCACGCGCTCGACGCGTACCGAATCGCAGCCCACCCATTCGGCAGCCTCGCGAAGCGCCTGAGCCATGGGCCGCACCGCTTTGGGGCCCTCCAGCGAGACCTGCCTGGCCACCAGCGTCGTGCCCTCACGGGCCGGATCGACGCGGCCCAGCAGCCTGCCGCCCGACAGCAGCGGCATCGCGAAATAGCCGTACACCCGCTTCGGCTTGGGGACATACGCCTCCAGGCGGTGGGTGAATCCGAAGATCCGCTCGGTCCGCGGGCGCTCCCAGATCAGTGAGTCGAACGGCGACAGCAGCGTCGTACGGTGACGGCCGCGCGGCTCGCTCGCCAGGGCCTCGGGATCGGCCCACGCCGGCTTCTCCCAGCCCTCGACCCGTACCGGCACCAGGCCCGAATCGGCGACCACGGCGTCGAACTGCTCGGCCTTGAGCCGGTGGTAGTCCGCGATGTCGGCGCGCGTGCCCACACCCAGCGACTGCCCGGCGAGGCGCACCAGGCGCCGCAGGCACTCGCGGTCGTCCAGCTCGTCATGGAGCAGGGCGTCCGGGACGGCGCGCTCGGTGAGGTCGTACACCCGCTTCCAGCCGCGCCGCTCGGTGCACACCACCTCGCCGTACATCAGCGCCCGCTCGACGGCCACTTTCGACGCGGACCAGTCCCACCACTCGCCGCCGTTCTTCGCGCCGCCCAGCTCGGTGGCGGTGAGCGGCCCCTCCGCGCGCAGTTGCTTGATCACCGCGTCATAGGCGCCGTCCGGCAGCTCGTGGCCCCAGTGCGGACGGCTGCGGTAGGCGCGGCGGCGGAAGGCGAAGTGCGGCCACTCCTCGACGGGCAGGATGCAGGCCGCGTGCGACCAGTACTCGAAGGCGTGGGTCTCGGTCCAGTAGGCGTCCTCGACCGTCCTTCGGCCCACGGCTCCCAGCCGGGCGTAAGGAACGAGCTCGTGCGAGCGCGCCAGCACCGAGATCGTGTCGAGCTGGACAGCGCCGAGATGGCGCAGCACACCGCGCACACCGCTCTTGCGGTCCGAGGCTCCGACGAACCCCTGGGCGCGCAGCGCGATACGGCGGGCCTCGTCAGCGGACAGCTCGGCGATGGCGGGCGGCACGTCAGGCACTGTCGTCATGCCTCCGCACCCTAGACGGCGCCTCTGACACCGGGCGCCGGCAGATAAGGGAGGGCCGACGCCAGTCCGAGATCCGATGGAAGCAGCGAGGCGATCCAGGCGTCCCGGACCGTCCCACGGTCCCGGATGGCGGCGCGTGTCCTGCCTTCCATCGTGAATCCCGCCTTGCGGGCCACCGCGAGCGACGCCGCGTTGCCCACCTTGGCGCGCCACTCCAGGCGGACGCATCCCAACTCGGTGAAGGCCCAGCGCGCCAGTGCCAGCGTGACCTCGGTGGCGTAACCGCGGCCCCGATGCCCGGGGGCGGTCCAGAAGCCGACCTCCATCCCGCCCTCGCGCGGATGGTGCAGACCGGCGGAGCCGACCAGCGAACCAACGTCCCGCAGGCGTACGCAGAAGGAGTAGGCGGTGTCTTCGCGCCAGCCGCTCGGAGCGGTCAGACCGACGAAGTCCGCCGCGTCGGTTCTCTCATAGGGGACGGGGACCGCCGGGATCCAGCGCTGGATCCCGGGGTCCTGGCATGCCGCGTACACCTCCTCGGCGTCGTCCGCCGTGAACGCGCGCAGCTCGAGACGCTCGGTGGTGAGACTGATGGGGTCCATACGAGGATTCTTGTCACCGTCCGTATGCCGTGCGAACACTTTTCGGCAGCGGCGGCACCTTCCGCGCCCCCCGAGCGTTGACTCCTGAGTAGCGGTACTCGGCTTCGCTGCCGGGGTTCCACGGGACACCGCCGGGCGTGCCCCGGGGGCGGACCTCCCGGCGTGGCGGGGTCCTCGCTTACGATGGCCGGTGCGGTGGGGCCTACCTGCCGTGCCCGCGCCAGTGTCCATCACACGACCCAGTGCCAGGCCCGACCGGCAAGGAGACCCGCCTCAGTGTCCGTCTTCAACAAGCTCATGCGTGCAGGCGAAGGCAAGATCCTGCGCAAACTGCACCGCATCGCGGACCAGGTCAACTCCATCGAAGAGGACTTCGTCAGCCTCTCGGACGCCGAGCTGCGGGCGCTCACCGAGGAGTACCAGGAGCGCTACGCAGACGGCGAGAGCCTGGACGACCTGCTCCCCGAAGCCTTCGCGACCGTCCGCGAGGCCGCCAAGCGCGTCCTCGGCCAGCGTCACTACGACGTCCAGATGATGGGCGGCGCCGCGCTGCACCTCGGCTATGTCGCCGAGATGAAGACCGGTGAGGGCAAGACCCTCGTCGGCACCCTCCCCGCGTACCTGAACGCCCTCTCGGGCAAGGGCGTCCACCTGATCACGGTCAACGACTACCTGGCCGAGCGCGACTCCGAGATGATGGGCCGGGTGCACAAGTTCCTCGGGCTGTCCGTCGGCTGCATCCTGGCCAACATGACGCCGGCCCAGCGCCGTGAGCAGTACGCCTGCGACATCACTTACGGCACCAACAACGAGTTCGGCTTCGACTACCTGCGCGACAACATGGCGTGGTCCAAGGAGGAGCTCGTCCAGCGCGGCCACAACTTCGCGATCGTCGACGAGGTCGACTCGATCCTCGTGGACGAGGCCCGGACGCCACTGATCATCTCCGGCCCGGCCGACCAGGCGACCAAGTGGTACGGCGACTTCGCCAAGCTGGTCACCCGGCTCACCAAGGGCGAGGCCGGCAACCCGCTGAAGGGCATCGAGGAGACCGGCGACTACGAGGTCGACGAGAAGAAGCGCACCGTCGCCATCCACGAGAGCGGTGTCTCCAAGGTCGAGGACTGGCTGGGCATCGACAACCTCTACGAGTCGGTGAACACCCCGCTGGTGGGCTACCTGAACAACGCCATCAAGGCGAAGGAGCTCTTCAAGAAGGACAAGGACTACGTCGTCATCGACGGCGAAGTCATGATCGTCGACGAGCACACCGGCCGTATCCTCGCCGGCCGCCGCTACAACGAGGGCATGCACCAGGCGATCGAGGCGAAGGAAGGGGTGGACATCAAGGACGAGAACCAGACGCTCGCCACGATCACCCTCCAGAACTTCTTCCTCCTGTACGGCAAGCTCTCCGGTATGACCGGTACGGCCATGACCGAGGCCGCCGAGTTCCACCAGATCTACAAGCTGGGCGTGGTGCCGATCCCGACGAACCGGCCCATGGTCCGCAAGGACCAGTCGGACCTGATCTACCGCACCGAGGTGGCCAAGTTCGAGGCCGTCGTCGACGACATCGCGGAGAAGCACGACAAGGGCCAGCCGATCCTCGTCGGCACGACGTCGGTCGAGAAGTCCGAGTACCTG
Organism: Streptomyces sp. SCSIO 30461; assembly: GCF_037023745.1. NCBI lineage: Bacteria > Bacillati > Actinomycetota > Actinomycetes > Kitasatosporales > Streptomycetaceae > Streptomyces > Streptomyces sp. SCSIO 30461. Next base: position 7,086,092 of record NZ_CP146101.1, on the reverse strand, counting down.
TCGCAGCAGCTCAGCAAGCGCGGCATCCAGCACGAGGTGCTCAACGCCAAGCAGCACGAGCGCGAGGCCTCGATCGTCGCGCAGGCCGGCCGCAAGGGCGCGGTCACGGTCGCCACGAACATGGCCGGCCGTGGCACGGACATCAAGCTCGGCGGCAACCCGGACGACCTCGCCGAGGCGGAGCTGCGCCAGCGCGGCCTCGACCCGGTCGACCACGTCGAGGAGTGGGCCGCCGCCCTTCCCACCGCGCGGGAGAAGGCGGAGCAGGCCGTCAAGGCGGAGTTCGAGGAGGTCAAGTCGCTCGGCGGCCTGTATGTGCTGGGCACCGAGCGGCACGAGTCGCGGCGGATCGACAACCAGCTGCGCGGTCGTTCCGGCCGTCAGGGCGACCCTGGCGAGTCCCGTTTCTACCTCTCGCTCGGTGACGATCTGATGCGTCTGTTCAAGGCGCAGATGGTGGAGCGGGTCATGTCCATGGCCAACGTTCCGGACGATGTCCCGATCGAGAACAAGATGGTGACGCGCGCGATCGCGTCCGCCCAGTCGCAGGTCGAGCAGCAGAACTTCGAGACGCGCAAGAACGTCCTGAAGTACGACGACGTGCTCAACCGCCAGCGTAAGGTCATCTACGCCGAGCGCCGCCGGGTGCTTGAGGGCGAGGACCTGCACGAGCAGATCCGCCACTTCATGGACGACACCATCGAGGCGTACGTCCAGGCGGAGACCGTCGAGGGCTTCGCCGAGGACTGGGACCTGGACCGCCTGTGGGGCGCCTTCAAGCAGCTCTACCCGGTGAAGGCCACCATCGAGGAGCTCGAGGACGCGGCCGGAGACCGGGCCGGTATCACCGCCGAGTTCATCTCCGAGACGATCATGGACGACATCTATGAGCAGTACGACGAGCGCGAGAAGCAGCTCGGCTCGGACATCATGCGCGAGCTGGAGCGGCGCGTGGTGCTGTCCGTGCTGGACCGCAAGTGGCGCGAGCACCTCTACGAGATGGACTACCTCCAGGAGGGCATCGGTCTGCGGGCGATGGCCCAGAAGGATCCGCTGGTCGAGTACCAGCGCGAGGGCTTCGACATGTTCACCGCGATGATGGACGGCATCAAGGAGGAGTCCGTCGGCTACCTGTTCAACCTGGAGGTCCAGGTCGAGCAGCAGGTCGAGGAGGTCCCGGTCCGGGACGCGGCCGGGAAGGCCTCCCTCGAGAAGGAGGACGCGGTGCCCGCGGGCGCCGGGCGCCCCGAGATCCGCGCCAAGGGCCTGGACGCCCCGCAGCGCCCGGACCGGCTCCACTTCTCCGCGCCCACGGTCGACGGCGAGGGCGGAGTCGTCGAGGGCGACTTCGCCAGTGACGGCGGCCCGGCGCGGTCCGAGTCGGACGGCATGACGCGTGCGGAGCGCCGCAAGGCGCAGAAGAGCACGGGCGGTCGCCGCCGCAAGAAGTAGTCCCGTGCGGGGCCCTCGTCCGAGGACCCCGTACCGCGCTCCGAACTGAAGTGACGGCCGTGGGCCGGGCACCGGCTGACCGGTGCCCGGCCCACGGCCGTCGAGTGGTCCCACGCCCGCCCGCTCACATGTGGACCGTGATCCGCTCGCCGCCCAGTTCCACGGCCGCGCAGCGCCAACGCAGGTCGGCGCCCTGCTCCAGGCGGAACGCCATGGCCGTCATGCGTTCGCCCGCGCTGATCCGGGCGAAGGCCTCGATGACCCCAGGGCGCGGGACGCACTGGTCGCAGTGCCGCAGGACCGGTCGCGGGCCGTTCGCGGCGAGCGGGCTGCTCGGGGCCAGTCGGACCAGATGCTCGTAGCCGTCCCCTACCGTGTGGCCGAGCATCCAGTGAACCGGGCGGCTGCCGCTGAGCACGGCGAGCAGTCGCTCCGCGAACCAGTAGCGGGGGAGCTGGGAGCGTCTTGCCGGCGCCCCCGCGCGAGCCGGTGCGAGACGCCCCGGGCCACGACTGTCGTGGCGCCCGCCGGGCGCGGTGCGATGCGGAGCCGGGGGATGGTCCATGGCTGTCGCCCCTTTCGGTACCCGTTTCACTACCAGTGAGTAACTTTCGGTAGTGGGTTGTCTACGTGGAGTAGTGGTGCGGTGGCAAGTCGGCTCCATGTGTGCGCTATAGGCGCGAGGAATCACCCATCAGGGTGATGAGGCGGGCGTGGGGCCTGGTGGAGGGCTTTCCTCCTGTGTTCGGAGCGACTCCGTGAGGCGCGCTCGGAGCACTCTGATGGGCGATCGCACACGTATCCTTAGGTGTTCACCCGACGACGAAAGCGGCCGGACATGCGCGTCTACGTACCCCTGACCACCCCCGGTCTCGCAGAGGCGTACAAGGCGGGTGAACTGGGTCCCGGGCCGCTGACGGCCTATGCCGTCACGCCTGCGCTGCGGGAGTGGTACGTCTCCGACGACATCGAGGAACTCGAGTACGCCGCGCTCAGCAGGGCGGCGGCGGCCTCGCTGCGGCTGCTCGCCGGGAGCCCGGACGCGGTCCGGCGCCGCGTCGTGGTCGCGGTGGACGTGCCCGACGGTGAGGCGGTCGCCGATCCCGGACATGGACTCGGCTCCGCCTCGCTCGGTGAGGTGCGGATCGGCTCGGCGGTGTCGCTGAGGAAGGCGGCGTCGGTGCACGTGGACTCCGACGAGGCCGAAGCCGATGTGGCGGCGGCGGCGGACGCGCTCGGCGCCGCGGACCACGGGGACGACGACGCCCGGTTCGTCGTGGACGGTGCCGAGGACCATGAGCTGCTGTGGTTCGGGGTGCAGGAGATCCCCGGGCTCATCGGCTGACCCCGGTCGATCGGACGCTCCGGGCCGACGGCTGACCAGGGTCGAGGGCTGATCAGGACCGCGGTCCGGTCTGCGGAGGCGGTGTCCGACCAGGGAGGTACGGTTTCCTGCCATGGGGAAGCAGAGCACGCATCTGGTCTGGGACTGGAACGGCACACTCCTCGATGACATCCACGCCGTCATCGAGGCGACCAACGCGTCCTTCGCGGAGATCGGGCTGGAGCCGATCACGCTGGAGCGCTACCGGGACCTGTACTGCGTGCCGGTGCCCCGGTTCTACGAACGCCTCATGGGCCGATTTCCCACGGACGCCGAGTGGGCCGTCATGGACGAGGTGTTCCACCGGCACTACTGGCAGCGCGCGGACGCCTGCGGGCTCACGACAGGCGCAGCCGAGCTGCTCGCGGAGCGCCAGGCGGCGGGCCGTACGCAGTCGCTGCTCTCGCTGGCTCCGCACGAGCACCTGCTGCCGATCGTGCGGAGGCACGGCATCGAGGCGCGCTTCACCCGGGTCGACGGCCGGATCGGCGGCTCCCACACCGGCAAGGCCGAGCACATGGTGCGCCATCTGGCCGCGCTCGAGGGCGTCGCGCCGGAGCGCATCGTGGTGATCGGTGACGCGGTGGACGACGCCGTGGCGGCCCGCCACGTGGGTGCCCGTGCGGTGCTGTACTCCGGCGGGTCGCACAGCACGGCCAGCCTTCGGGTGGCCGGGGTTCCGGTGGTGGACACCCTCGCCGAGGCCGTGCTGGTGGCTGAGCGGCTGTCCGCGTAGCCGCGGCGAGTCGCCGGCGCGCGAGGCCGCAGGCGACCCTCGTGGAGATCGGCGGCTGCGGCGCCGGGGTCCTCCTCGGCCGGTGCGGGGGCCGCTCGGCCTCCTGCCTCCGGAACACCCCCTGTCGCCGGAACACCCGGACAGGGGTCGGACCGCCGTGTGTCAGCCCAGTGGGGCCTTTTCCCGCAGCACCTTCAGGAACTCGCGCATCCACGCCGGGTGGTCGGGCCAGGCCCGGGACGACACCAGGGTGCCGTCCACCACGGCCTCCGAGTCGCGGAAGGAAGCCCCGGCCGACTGCATGTCGAGTTCGAGGGCCGGGTACGCCGTGACGCGGCGGCCCGTGAGGCTGCCGACGGCCGCCGTCAGCAACGGACCGTGGCAGATCTGTGCCACGGGCTTGTCCGCGTCGAAGAAGGACTTGAGGATCTTGCGGAGCTCGGGATCGTTGCGGAGGTACTCGGGCGCCCGACCGCCCGGGATCACGATGGCCGCGTAGGCCCCCGGATCGACCTCGGAGAACGCCAGGTCGGCAGCCCAGGTGTAACCCGGCTTCTCGGTGTACGTGTCGAAGCCGGGTTCGAAGTCGTGCACCACGAACTGGAGCTTCTTGCGAGCGGGGGCGGCGATGTGCACCTCGTACCCCTCCTCGCGGAGCCGCTGGTACGGATACAGCACTTCGAGTGACTCGGCCGCGTCGCCGGTGACGATCAGGATCTGCACGGTCATGGCTGCTGCTCCCCGGATTCGATGTATTGATTTGTCGCTATCGTTCGGGTCTCACGTTAGTCACTGCTTTAGGGTTGATTGTGGTCCTTGGTCCACGAGGTCAACCCGCCCGCTCGTGGTCTTCTTGCCAAGAGCGCGTGTGTCGCTGTCCAGAGTGTCAAACTTCCGGCCCCGGTTTTGTACACATACGGCTCATGACGGCCCCAGGGTCGAGGGCGATAGCCTTGTCCCGTGATCAGCGCGATACGCCGCGGGGGCAGCGCCGCCCCCCGACTGCGCCCGGGACGCCATGGCAGCCGGGTGCGAGCTGATCTTTCCCGCGGCCCGCGAAGTCGCGGCCCGCGGTACAGCCCGGGCCCGCCGCCGGAATCGGCCGAACACGGCTCGGACATCTCCCATTTCGGCATAGCGTCGACCCTGACCGGACACCCCGCGTCGTGGCGTTCTGCCGATGTTTCCACCGACGTCACGCAACGGCGCGCGACAGGAGCCAGAGGACATGCAGACCAAGCTGGACGAAGCCAAGGCCGAGTTGCTCGAAAGGGCCGCCCGGGTAGCTGAGAACAGCCCGGGCGGGGGGCAACTTCCGACTGGGTCCGACGACGGGGAGCGACCTGACCAGGCCACGCTCCTCGCATACCTCCAGCGCTACTACCTGCACACCGCGCCCGAGGACCTCACCGACCGTGACCCGGTCGATGTCTACGGCGCCGCCGTCTCGCACTTCCGGCTGGCGGAAAACCGCCCGCAGGGTACGGCCAACGTTCGGGTGCACACCCCGACCGTCGAGGAGAACGGCTGGACCTCCAGCCACTCCGTGGTCGAGGTCGTCACCGACGACATGCCCTTCCTGGTCGACTCCGTAACCAACGAGCTCACCCGTCAGGGCCGCGGCATCCATGTCGTGATCCACCCGCAGATCACCGTCCGCCGCGATGTCACCGGCAAGCTCATCGAGGTGCTCCGCGCCGAGCAGAACGGTGCCGGGCTCCCGCACGACGCGCTGGTGGAGTCCTGGATCCATGTCGAGATCGACCGCGAGACCGACCGCGCCGACCTCAAGCGGATCACCGCCGGCCTGCTCCGCGTCCTGTCCGACGCCCGCGAGGCCGTCGAGGACTGGGAGAAGATGCGCGAGGCGGCGCTGCGCATCGCCGAAGGACTGCCCAACGAGCCCATCGCCGACGACATCCGCCGTGAGGACGTCGAGGAGGCGCGCGAGCTGCTGCGCTGGCTCGCCGACGATCACTTCACCTTCCTCGGCTACCGCGAGTACAACCTCGTGGACGGCGACGCGCTGTCCGCGGTTCCCGGCACCGGTCTCGGCGTGCTCCGCTCCGACCCGCACCACAGCGGCGACGACGCCCACGGCCACCCTGTGAGCCCCTCCTTCAACCGGCTGCCCGCCGACGCCCGCGCCAAGGCCCGCGAGCACAAGCTCCTCATCCTCACCAAGGCCAACAGCCGTGCCACCGTGCACCGCCCCTCGTACCTCGACTACGTCGGCGTCAAGAAGTTCGACGGCAAGGGCAACGTCGTCGGCGAGCGGCGCTTCCTCGGCCTCTTCTCCTCGGCCGCGTACACCGAGTCCGTCCGCCGGGTCCCCGTGATCCGCCGCAAGGTCGCCGAGGTCCTCGAAGGCGCCGGCTTCTCACCGAGCAGCCACGACGGCCGCGACCTGCTCCAGATCCTGGAGACCTTCCCGCGCGACGAGCTGTTCCAGACCCCGCCGGACCAGCTCCGCGAGATCGTCACCAGCGTGCTCTACCTCCAGGAGCGCCGCAGGCTGCGGCTCTACCTGCGCCAGGAGGAATACGGGCGCTACTACTCGGCCCTGGTCTACCTGCCGCGCGACCGCTTCAACACCACTGTCCGTGAGCGCCTCACCGGCATCCTCAAGGAGGAGCTCGACGGCAGCAGCGTCGACTTCACCCTGATGAGCACGGAGTCGGTGCTCACCCGGCTTCACTTCGTCGTGCGCGTGGAGCCCGGCAGCGAGCTCACCCACCTCACCGACACCGACAAGGAGCGCATCGAGGCCCGGCTGGTCGAGGCGGCTCGCTCCTGGGCCGACGGCTTCGCCGAGGCCCTCAACGCCGAGGCCGGCGAGGAGCGCGCCGCCGAGCTGCTGCGCAAGTACGGCAACGCCTTCCCCGAGGGCTACAAGGCCGACCACTCACCGCGCGCGGCGGTCTCCGACCTGTCGCACCTGGACCAGCTCAGCAGCTCTGGCAAGGAGTTCTCGCTCTCCCTCTACGAGCCGGTCGGCGCTGCCCCCGGCGAGCGTCGCTTCAAGATCTACCGGCTCGGCGAGCAGGTCTCCCTGTCCGTCGTGCTGCCGGTGCTCAACCGCCTCGGCGTCGAGGTCGTCGACGAGCGTCCGTACGAGCTGCGCTGCGCCGACCGCACCCACGCCTGGATCTACGACTTCGGTCTGCGGATGCCCAGCGGCAACAGCGGCGGTGACTACCTCGGCGACGACGCCCGCGAGCGCTTCCAGGACGCCTTCGCCGCCGTGTGGACCGGCGCCGCCGAGAACGACTCGTTCAACTCGCTCGTGCTGCGCGCCGGACTCAACTGGCGCGAGGCCGTGGTGCTGCGCGCCTATGCCAAGTACCTGCGCCAGGCGGGTTCGACCTTCAGCCAGGACTACATGGAGGACACCCTCCTCAACAACGTCCACACCACCCGGCTGCTGATCAACCTGTTCGAGGCCCGGATGTCCCCGGACCGCCAGCACGCAGGCACCGAGCTGATCGACGGGCTCCTCGAAGAGCTGGACTTCGCGCTCGACCAGGTCGCCTCCCTGGACGAGGACCGGATCCTGCGCTCCTTCCTCACCCTCATCAAGGCCACCCTGCGGACCAACTTCTTCCAGGAGGCGGGTGGCGGCACCCGGCACGGCTATGTGTCGATGAAGTTCGACCCGCAGGCCATCCCGGACCTGCCGGCACCCCGCCCGGCTTACGAGATCTGGGTGTACTCGCCGCGTGTCGAGGGTGTGCATCTGCGCTTCGGCAAGGTCGCCCGAGGCGGTCTGCGCTGGTCCGACCGGCGCGAGGACTTCCGTACGGAGATCCTCGGCCTGGTCAAGGCGCAGATGGTGAAGAACACTGTCATCGTGCCGGTCGGCGCGAAGGGCGGCTTCGTCGCCAAGCAGCTGCCGGACCCGGCCGTGGACCGCGACGCCTGGCTCGCCGAGGGCATCGCCTGCTACAAGACCTTCATCTCCGCGCTGCTCGACATCACCGACAACATGGTGGCGGGCGAGGTCGTGCCGCCGCACGACGTGGTGCGTCACGACGAGGACGACACCTACCTCGTCGTCGCCGCCGACAAGGGCACCGCCACCTTCTCCGACATCGCCAACGAGGTCGCGGTCGCGTACAACTTCTGGCTCGGCGACGCCTTCGCCTCCGGCGGCTCGGCGGGCTACGACCACAAGGGCATGGGCATCACCGCCCGTGGTGCCTGGGAGTCCGTCAAGCGGCACTTCCGCGAGCTCGGGCACGACACCCAGACCGAGGACTTCACCGTCGTCGGCGTCGGCGACATGTCGGGTGACGTGTTCGGTAACGGCATGCTGCTGTCCGAGCACATCCGGCTGGTCGCGGCCTTCGACCACCGCCACATCTTCATCGACCCGGAGCCCGACGCGGCCGTCTCGTACGCGGAGCGCCGCAGGCTGTTCGAGCTGCCCCGCTCGTCCTGGGCCGACTACGACAAGGAGCTGCTGTCGGCCGGCGGCGGCATCCACCCCCGCACCGCCAAGTCGATCCCGGTCAACTCACACGTCCGTGAGGCCCTCGGCATCGACGACGGCGTCACCAAGCTGACCCCGGCCGAGCTGATGAAGGCGATCCTCCAGGCCCCGGTGGACCTGCTGTGGAACGGTGGCATCGGCACATACGTCAAGGCGGCCACCGAGTCCAACGCCGATGTCGGCGACAAGGCCAATGACCCCATCCGTGTCAACGGCGAGGACCTGCGGGTCAAGGTCGTCGGCGAGGGCGGCAACCTGGGTCTGACCCAGCTCGGGCGCATCGAGTTCGCCCGTGGTGGCGGACACGTCAACACCGACGCCATCGACAACAGCGCGGGCGTGGACACCTCCGACCACGAGGTGAACATCAAGATCCTGCTGAACGGCCTGGTCGCGGACGGCGACATGACCGTCAAGCAGCGCAACAAGCTGCTCGCCGAGATGACCGACGAGGTCGGCGATCTGGTGCTGCGCAACAACTACGCGCAGAACGTGGCCCTGGCCAACGCCGTCGCGCAGTCCCCGAGCCTGCTCCACGCCCACCAGCGCTTCATGCGCCGACTGGGCCGGGACGGCGCGCTGGACCGGGCGCTGGAGTTCCTGCCGAACGACCGGCAGATCCGGGACCTGCTGAACAACAGGCAGGGCCTGTCGCAGCCCGAGCTCGCCGTGCTGCTCGCTTACACCAAGATCACGGTGGCCGAGGAGCTGATCGGCACCTCGCTCCCGGACGACCCGTATCTGCGCGGCCTGCTGTACGCCTACTTCCCCGAGGCGCTGCGCGAGAGGTTCACCGAAGCGGTCGACGGCCACGCGCTGCGCCGCGAGATCGTCACCACGGTGCTGGTCAACGACACGGTCAACACGGGCGGCTCGACCTTCCTGCACCGGCTGCGCGAGGAGACCGGGGCGTCGATCGAGGAGGTCGTCAGGGCGCAGACCGCCGCCCGCGCCATCTTCGGGCTCGGTGAGGTGTGGGACGCCGTCGAGGCGCTCGACAACAAGGTCCCGGCGCATGTCCAGACTCGTATCCGGCTCCACTCGCGCCGCCTCGTGGAGCGCGGTACGCGCTGGCTGCTGGGCAACCGGCCGCAGCCGCTCGAGCTCACGGAGACCATCGACTTCTTCGCGGTGGGCGTCGAGCAGGTCTGGGCCGAGCTGCCGAAGATGCTCCGGGGCGCCGACCTGGAGTGGTATGAGGGGCTGCTGGAGGAGTTCACGGCCGCGGGTGTCCCGGGCGAGCTGGCGACCAGGGTCGCCGGGTTCTCGTCCGCGTTCCCGACCCTCGACATCGTGGCGATCGCGGACCGCACCGGGAAGGGCCCGCTGGCCGTCGCCGAGGTCTACTACGAGCTGGCCGACCGGCTGCGGATCACCGAGCTGATGGACCGAATCGTCGAGCTGCCGCGGGCCGACCGCTGGCAGTCCATGGCCCGCGCCTCCATTCGCGAGGACCTCTACGCGGCGCACGCCATGCTCACAGCGGATGTGCTGGCCGCCGGAAACGGCACCTCGACTCCGGAAGAGCGCTACACGGCGTGGGAGGAGAGGAACGCGGCGATCCTGGGCCGGGCGAAGAGCACGCTGGAGGAGATCCAGGGCTCGGACACCTTCGACCTGGCGAACCTGTCGGTGGCGATGCGGACGATGCGGCAGCTGCTGCGCGCGCACACCTGAAGCTGCCCGTTTGACCGGCTGCCCGAGTGACTGACCGAGGGGGCGCCCACCGCCTGGTGGCGCCCCCTCGGCCCGTGTGCGGGAAGCGCCGCGCTACTTACCGCCGGTGAAGGCCTCGTACGCGGCGACGACGCGCCGTTGACCGTGTAGGTGACGTGCACCCCGTCGACGACGGTGGGGGGCCTGCCCGGGGTCCGGTTCCGCGTGTCCGCCGATGTCCCCGCCTGCGCCGGCGTTGCGATGTGGTCAGCCACGGCCGTACTGCTCCTCTGCCTTCCAGAAGTACACGAATCCGCCCACCCCTGCGAGCAGCGCCCAGCCGAGTGCGACCGCCCAGACATGCGGGGGAAGTTGGGCCGAGGTGTAGCTGTCTATGAACGCGAAACGGGCCAGGTCGATGTAGACCGCCGCAGGATTGCACTGGAGCGCCACCACCACGGCCTGCGGCAGGTGTGCGCTCTTGAGCTGGGCGCTCAGGCTGAACATCACCCCGGACGCGTACATCCAGGTGCGCAGGACGAACGGCATCAGCTGGGCGATGTCCGGGGTCCGGGCCGCGATCCTCGCCATGATCATGGATACGCCGGCGCTGAAGACCGCCTGGAGCAGCAGTGCGGGGACGGCGAGGAGCCAGGAAGCCTTCGGGAACTGCCCGAAGCCCGTCAGGATGAAGGCCAGGGCGCCCAGCGAGAACAGCAGCTGCTGGAGCTGCTGGAGCGCCAGGGCGATGGGCAGCGCGGCGCGCGGGAAGTGCAGGGCGCGTACCAGGCCGATGTTGCCGGAGATGGCCTTGGTCCCAGCCATGATCGAATTGGCGGTGAACGTCCAGATGAACACGCCGGTGACGAGGAACGGCACGAAGTCGGGCACATGCTTGCTGGTGTCGAGCAGCACTCCGAAGATGACGTAGTAGACAGCCGCGTTGAGCAGCGGAGTCATCAACTGCCACACCTGACCCAGCTTCGCCTGGCTGTACTGGGCGGTGAGTCGGGCGGTCGCGAACGCGGTGATGAAGTGGCGCCGGGACCACAGCTGCCGGATGTACTCAGGGAGCGGGGGGCGAGCGCCGCTGACCTTCAGCCCGTACCGGGCGGCGAGCTCGCCCGGACTCTCCGCGGCCGCCGCTGGCTCCGGCCCGGTGGTCGTCCGGCTGTCCACGCTCACGCTGACGCTCACGCACCCGCTCCCACTCATCGTCGCAACGCAACCGTATCGTCGCTACGGGGACAGTAGGGCGTGGTTGCGTCGCAACGCAACCGTTTCGTCGTCACGGGCTATGCTCGTGTGCATGACCACGGAGCCGGGATCCCCACGCCGTACCCCCGCGGGAGCCGCTGTGCTCCGGGAGGACGTCACCGAGGCGATCCGCGCTGCCGTCTTCGAGGAACTGGCGACGGTCGGCTTCGCCCGGATGTCGATCGAGGCCATCGCGCGGCGGGCAGGGGTCGGCAAGACCGCGGTCTACCGGCGCTGGAAGTCCAAGCTCTCCCTGGTCCTCGACCTCGTGTCGGCGTTCGCCGCCCAGGGGCTGCCCGTCCCGGCGACCGGTTCGCTGTACGGGGATGTCCGCGCGCTGCTCGAAGTCGCCTCGCGTGCCCTGCGCCACCGGGTGGCTTCCCAGGTCATCCCGGATCTGCTGGTCGAGTCCACCCGCCACCCGGAGATCGCCCAGGCGATCAGGGCGGCGCTGTTCGACAGTCAGCGGGGGGTCGCGGCGCTCGTGGTGCGTGACGCGGTGACACGGGGCGAGCTCCCGGACTCGGCCGACCCCGACCGCGCGCTTGATCTGATCATCGGGCCGCTGTACTGGCGGCTCGTGGTGGTACGGGGCGACCTGCCGAAGGGCTACCTGGACGACCTCGCGGCCTCGGCGGTGGCCGCCCTCACCCGCAAGGGCTGACCGGACCGGCGGTCACCCCCTACTTGACCGCCCCCGCCATCACCCCGGACACGAACTGCCGCTGGAACGCGAAGAACACCGCGAGCGGGATCACCATCGACACGAACGCGCCTGGGGCCAGTACGTCGATGTTGTTGCCGAACTGCCGCACCTGCTGCTGGAGGGCGACGGTGATCGGGGGCGACTCCGAGTCGGCGAAGATCAACGCCACCAGCATGTCGTTCCACACCCACAGGAACTGGAAGATGCCCAGTGACGCGATCGCCGGACCGCCAAGCGGCAGTACCACCCGGGTGAACAGCCTGATCTCTCCCGCCCCGTCGAGCCGGGCCGCCTCCAGCAGTTCCCGTGGTATCTCCGCGAAGAAGTTCCGCAGCAGGAAGATCGCGAAGGGGAGGCCGAAGGCGACATGGAAGAGCACCACTCCGGCCGTCGTCTCGAAGAGCCCGATCTCGCCGAACAGCTTCGACACCGGGACGAGGGCGACCTGTACCGGGACCACGAGCAGCGCGACCACGGCCAGGAACCACCAGTCGCGCCCAGGGAAGTCCATCCAGGCGAAGGCGTAACCGGCGAGCGAGCCGATCACCACGACCAGCACGGTCGACGGGACGGTGATCAGGATCGTGGAGAGCAGGGAACGGGTGATGGTGTCGTTCCCGAGCAGCCTGGAGTAGTTCTCGGTGGTGAGCTGGGCGGGCTGGGTGAACACCTCCCACCAGCCGCTCGCGCTGATGTCGGCGGGGGACCGCAGCGAAGAGAGCAGCAGGCCGATCGTCGGCATCAGCCAGAACAGCGCGATCAGGACGAGGAAGACGCGCATGGCGCCGCCGCCCGTGCCTGCGGCGATGCGCGCGGCGAGCGGGGGTCTCGCCCTGGGCGGCTGAGCCGTGCCGCCCTGCCGGGCCGTGCCTGTGGTGCTCCGCCGTGCCGCCCTGCCGCCCGTCTCACCCGTGCCGCTTGTCCCACCCGCGCCACCCGCGCCACCCGCGGCCACCGGGCCCGTCGCGGTCATCTGCGTGTCTCCCTTCGCATCCTGCGGATGTTGAACAGCATCACCGGCACCACGAGCAGCAGCAGGAGCACCGCGATCGCACTGCCCACGCCCAGATCGGCATCGGTGCCGAAGGACGAGCGGTAGAGCTGGAGCGCCAGCACGTTCGCGTCGTCCTGGGAGGAGCCGGGAGCGATGATGAACACCAGGTCGAAGATCTTCAGTACGTTGATCATCAGCGTGACCATGACCACCGCGAGCACCGGTGCCAGCAGAGGTACGGTCACCCGCCGGAAGACCTGCCACTCGCCGGCCCCGTCCACCCGGGCGGCCTCCAGCAGTTCACGTGGCACGGCGGCCAGCCCCGCCGCGATCAGCACCATCGCGAAGCCCGCCCACATCCAGACGTACGAGCCGATGATCGCCGGGGTCACCAGCGAAGGGCCGAGCCAGTCGACTCCGTTGTAGGGCTCCCGGAAGTTGCTCTCGGGAAGCCGGAGACGGGCGCCGTCCGCCTGCGCGGGGAGGGTGAATGTGCCGTCGGCGCCCGCCGTGGCCCTGGCGACGACCCGGCCGTCCTTCACCGCCTCGATCTCGATGCCCTTGAGGCCCAGTTCCTTCGGATCGACGGCGTTGGGCCTGCCGCCACCGCCCCGGGTGAAGTCCAGCCAGGCGGTGCCGGTGATCTCCCCCGGCTCCGGGGCCGGGGTCCGCGCGGGCCGGGCGTCGTCCGGCATCTGCGCGGGAGCAACCCCGACGAGCGGCAGTCGTACCGCGGGACCGCCCGCCGAGACGGGATCCTTGGTGATGAACGCGCCGCCGCCCGCCGCCTCCAGCGGATGCGCCGGCAGCGGGTGGGCGTGCGGGTAGCCGGCCGACGCGGCGAAGGAGTCGTGGACCCCCACCCAGACCGCGTTCGCCGCGCCGCGCTCCGGATCCTGCTCGTACACCAGCCGGAAGATGATGCCGGCGGCCAGCATGGAGATCGCCATGGGCATGAAGACGACCAGCTTGAACGCGGTACCCCAGCGCACCCGTTCGGTGAGCACCGCGAACACCAGGCCGAGGGCGGTGGCCACGGTCGGAGCGACCACGACCCAGATCGTGTTGTTCTTGACGGCGGTGAGGATGGTGTCGTCCGTGAAGATCTCGACGTAGTTGCCGAGCCAGGCGAAGCCGCTGCCGGACTCGTCGAAGAACGACCGGTAGAGCGAGTACCCGATCGGGTACACCACGAGCGCACCCAGCAGCACCAGCGCGGGGAGCAGGAAACCGGCGGCGACCAGTCCGCGGGTGCCGGTCACGCTCCCGCGCGCTTTCGCTCGCCTTCCGCGGAGTGAGCGCTCCCCGGAGGGCCGTTCGCTGTGCGGCACGGTCACGGCGGCGTCAGTCCTTGTACGCCTTGGCCGCGTCGGCCTCGAGCCGCGCCTGCGTACCCGCGATGTCCTTCGGGTTCTTCAGGAAGTCCTGGAGCGCCTTCCACTCGCCCTTGCCGGGAGTGCCGCCGAACGATTGGGGCATCTGGTCCGACATGTCGAAGCGGAAGCCGTCGCCCGCCGCGATCAGAGCCGCGGCGATCTCCCGCTGCACATCGTTCGGATACGCGGACAGGTCCAGGTTCTTGTTGGGGGACACGAAACCGCCGGACTCGGCCCAGATCCTCGCGGCGTCCGGCGAGGCCAGGAAGGTCAGCAGCGCCTGCGCGCCCTTGGAGTCCTTGAGGGCCACCGCCGCGTCGCCACCGGTCACCACGGGCGGCTCGGCGCCGGCCTCGGGGAACGGGAACACCTTGGCGTCCGTACCGATCTTCGCGTCGGTCTGCGCGATGTTGACGGTGACGAAGTCGCCTTCGAAGACCATCGCGGCCTTGGGCTGGTCGCCCCCGGCGAAGGTCTGGGTCACGGACTTGGGGAACTCCGTCTGGAGCGCGCCGTCCGCTCCGCCCGCGATCAGCGAGGGCTTGCCGAACAGTTCGGCGAGCGTCGTCAGCGCCTGGGTCACCGAGGGGTCGGTCCACTTGATCCGGTGCTCGGCGAGTTGGTCGTACTTCTCCGGGCCCGCCTGGGAGAGGTAGACGTTCTCGAACCAGTCGGTGAGCGTCCAGCCGTCGGCCCCGCCGATCGACACGGGGGCGACACCGGACGCGGAGATCGTCTCGGCGGTCTTCATCAGGTCGTTCCAGGTCGTGGGCACGGTGGCGCCGGCGTTCTCGAAGACCGCGTTGTTGTACCAGAAGAGCGACTTGTTGGCGGCCTTGAAGTACACGCCGTACGGGGTGCCGCCGACCGAGCCGAGGTCCTGCCAGCCCTTGGCGTAGTTCTTGGCGAGCTGGGCCTTGGCCTCGGCGCCGAGGGGCTTGGCCCAATTCCGGTCGACCGCCTGCTTGATCGCGCCCACCTGCGGAAGCATCGCGACATCGGGCGGGCTGCCCCCGGCGATCTTCGTACCGAGGAAGTTGACGATCGGGTCCTGGGCGGGGACGAACGTGACCTTGGCGCCCGTGCGCTTCTCGAACTCCTTGAGGACCTTGGTGAAGTTCTCCTGCTCGGGGCCCGTCCAGACCGCCGCGACCTCGACCTTCTGGCCGTCCAGCCTGGGCAGCCGGACCGTGGCAGCCGAGTCGCCGCCGCCGGTCTTCTCCGGCGCACCGCTGCCGCCCTCCCCATCGCCGCCGCAGCCGGTGAGCGCGAGTACGCCCACGGCGACGAGGGCGGCGGCTGCCCTGGCCGGCCCGGGGGACCGTCGGGCCGCTTCGGCGGGGCCGGTGCCCCGGTGCGTACGACCCTGTGCGACTTTCCGCCTTGAGCGCATCACTGCCCCGTCTCTGCCGTACGCCTTCCGGAGGGCGCGCCAGGCCGTGACGCAGGCGGCACCGCTTCCGTCCCGTGCTGTCAGGTCTACGCCCGGTGTCCAGGGGAGGCAAGAGCGCCATCGCCGTCAAACCGCCGATCGTGATGCCCTCGTGACGTAGAGTCAGATATTCCGCGCTGCCCGGCCGGCTCAGGCGTGGGACGAGGTCAGCCGGGGCCGCCGGGTCGCGTCGACCGAGCGGGCCGCCCGGTCCAGGGCGCTGGCCAGCAGGGCCAGGTCGGTGGGGCCGTTGCCCAGCTCACGGACCGGACGACGGGTGGGCGGGTCGCCCATCCGCTCCCACTCAAGCTCCACCACCGTGGGCCGCTGGGTCGCCGTACGGGGGATGCGGCCCGTCACCCGGCCCGCCTGGAACGGCGCGACGGTACCGTCCGGTCGGGTCAGCCGACCACGGCCCGGGGCCGGGGCATCCGGGCCGAGCGGCACAGCGGGGGCGTCGAGCTCCACCCGCAGCCGGGCGTCGCGCGCCAGCAGAGTGTCCGCTGTGCGGTCCGGACGCGCGGATGTGGCGACCAGATGGACGCCGAGTCGCTCTCCGTCCCTGGCCACGGCCTCCAGCGCCCGTACGACGGAACCCGCGGCGGGCCGACCGGGGCTGCCGAGCGCGGGGGCGACCAGCGCGTCGTAGTCGTCGACGAGCACGACCAGCCGGGACAGCGAGGAAGGTGCGGAAGCCGTGGAGGGTGCGGGCGCCGTGGAGGGTGCGGGAGGGCCGGAAGGGGAAGCGGCCGCCTCGGTCCGTCCGCCCGCCGTCGTGCCGCCGCCACGGGTGTCGTTGCCACCGCCGCGGGAGCCTCCGCCGGCCTGGCGCTGGCCCACCAGCCGCCCCGAGACCGCCTGCCGCGTCTGCCACTCCGGGAAGCTCTCGCCGTCCAGCAGCTCAGCGCGGCGCTTGAGCTCCCCGCCGAGTGCCTGGGCGAAAGCCCGCATCCGGACCGGATCCGACGCGACCAGGTGCTCGCTGACATGGGGCAGGTCCGTACAGACGGCAAGCCCCTCGCCCCGCTCGCCTCCCGCGCCGTCCACGAGCAGCAGACCGAGCTCGTCCGGCCGGCCCGCTGCCGCCAGCGAAGCGGCGACGGCGCGCAGCAGTTCCGTACGGCCGCTTCCGGCCGGCCCCTCGATCAGCAGATGGGGGCCGTCGGCGACGAGGTCGATCGCGAGGGGTCCGTGCGAGCCCGCACCCAGCACCGCGGTGCCGGCCGCGGCCGACGCCCAGCGGGCCATCAGCGAGGCGGGCGTGGCTCTGGCCAGGCCCAGCTCGTCCAGCAGCCGCGCCGATCGCGGCAGCGGCGATGCCACGGGGCGGGCACTTCGGCCGTCCACGCCCCCGCCGTGCCGTCCGTCCACGGTGCGCAACGGTGCCAGTGCCCGGGCGAAGCGCTGGGCCCAGGCTGCGGAGACCGCGTCCACGGCAGCGACCGTGCCGTGCCCCGCGGGCTGCCCGCCCGCCGTACGCTGCAGCCGCAGCGCGGTCGCCACATCGCCGCTCAGCAATGCGACCGCTCCGCACTCGCGGAAGGCGAGGGACGCCGCGCACGCCTCTTCGTAGGTGGCCGCGACCGGAGACAGCGGAGACGCGGCCGGGGTCTCGGCCAGGCAGATCACATGGATGCCCGCCGCCGTTCCGGCTCCCGCCAGCCGTGCCGTGGTCTCACGGAGCGCGGCCGAACCGGGGTCGCCGTCCAGGAGCAGCACGGTGCGCGGCCCCATGTGCTGTGCGGCTGCCCCGTCCACAGCACGGCGGTCGGCGCTCGGCCAGCCGGGTCCGAGCGGTCCCTCGTCCAGTCGCCGGGTCAGCTCGGCGGTCCGGGCGGTGGCCTGGTCCCGGTCGAATGCGACCAGCAACCGGCAGTCCTGCCCGTGCGCGGGCCGCAGATGCGGGAGCCAGCCGAGCCAGCCCCAGTCCCGCTTGCGCTCCTCCAGCGCCCTGGCGCGGTCCGCGCTGACCAGCACGAGCTCCAGACCGGTCGGCGCGTGCAGCGCCGCCAACTGGGCCACGACGGATCTGGCGAGCCCGTTGAGCCGTGATCGGGGCCCCGCGAGACCGAGTGCCCCGGCCTCCCGCAGCCCCACGGTGACCGGCACGGACGGTGTGTCCGAGCGGTCCACCGTGCCGAGCCGGACGACGAACTCCTCCGGGTGTCCGGGCTCGCGCTCCCACAGCCGCGGCCCGGGGCCCAGCGCGGTGAGCAGTACGGCGGCGGGATCAGGCCAGGTCTCCACCAGCGGGGCGGCGGCTGCCACCGGCTCCCCGGACGTGGCCGCGCCATCGGCGGCGGCCACACCCCGTCCGACGGCGAGCCGCCGGGCCCAGGCTCCTATGCCACGCCGCCTGGCCCCGCTGTCGCCCCGGCCCCGGCTTTCGTCGGCGGCAACGGCGCTTCCGGCGGATGACGCGCCTCCGGGCTCCTCCGGGAGCGTCCAGATGCCGCTGCCGTGGGCGGTGTCGCCGTGCGGCCCGCCCGCCCCGGCTCCGGCCCGAGCACCCGGTCCGGCCGTCGTCCCCGCCACCGGCTCCACCCGCTCCACCGGTTCCCTCGGCTCGCACCGCTCGTCGTGCCGTGCCTGTCCGGGGATCGCCACCTCGTCCCGGACCCAGGAGGGCACGGGCCGCCGGCCCGGAACCGTGTGCTCCCGCTCCTGTCTCTGCCCGTCGTGCTCCTGGCCGCGTACGCGCAGGTGCCCCTCGCCGTCCGGAGTGGTCGTCAGCACTTCCGGGGCGGTCGTCGGGGCCAGTCGCAGGGTGGACTCGCCCAGGCGCAGCAGGGCTCCGGAGGAGATCCTGACCGCGGCGGCGCCCACGGGGGAGCCGTCCAGCGTGGTGCCATTGGTGGAACCGAGGTCGGCGACGGTGACCCGGCCGTCGTCACCGACGGTCACCGCGCAGTGCAGCCGTGAGACATCGGGATCGTCGAGGGGGACATCCGCCTCGGCCCCTCGCCCGATCACTATCCGGCCGCTGTGCAGCAGATGGACACCGCCCGCGTCAGGCCCGGCGATCACATGCAGCAGGGCCGCCGCGTCGACCTCGCCGTTCGTCGTGCTCTCGACGGGGGTCTGGAGCGCCAGCACGGCCCCGTCCATCAGCGGTGGCTCGCCCAGCGCGCATCGCTGCGCATCCAGCCGCTCCCCGCCCGCGTAGAGCACGACCTGGCCGACGTCCTGCCCGGCCACGGCCGCCGCGAGCGAGGAGGCCACTGCCGCCAGCGCCGTACCGGCGGGAGCGGTGACGAGTACGTCACAGGCCCGTCTCGCCTCGTCCGGCCCGGCCGCGGTGCCCGGCCGGGTCGCGGACGGCAGGGGAGTGGCGGGCGGGAGGGCCGAGTCGGCCGAGCCGGACGGTGTGGACTGGCCGCTGCGCGGCGCGAGGACGGTCAGCCGGATCTGCATCGCCGTCAGCGGTCCCTTCTGCGCGGGGTGCCCGGCAGGGGAAGCGGCCTTGTGATTCCCCCCACCCGGCAGGTCGGCACGGCCGCGGGGCGCTCCCCACCCCACACGTCGTGCTGGAGGCATCCTCGCACCTGCCACCGACAACTCGCCCGCCACCCGGCCTCAAGTGATCTTGATTGGTCGGCTCTGGGTACAAAAGTTCCTGGTTGGGATCGCCTCTGCCGTCATTGGCACAGCCGTTCGGTGGTCGATGCGGGGGTGAGTGGAGCCGTCACCTCGCGGTGACCTGGCAACCATCGGCCTGCGCGCTGCGTCTTACCCGGCCCACGCATCACATCCGGTGAGCCGCCGTTGACCCGATCGGCGGCACTACAGTGGGTCGGACACGCGGTCGGGCGCCAGTGTGACCAGTACCACCCGCATCACCCGTACTGCACACGACCCGTACGACCAGAACCACGTACCACGATCAGCAGGGAGCGCATGACGTGCGGCCGGTAGGCAGCAAGTACCTGCTCGAGGAACCGCTCGGCCGCGGTGCCACGGGCACCGTCTGGCGAGCCCGCCAGCGTGAGACCGCGGGAGCCGAGGCCGCCGTCGCAGGCCAGCCGGGCGAGACCGTGGCGATCAAGGTCCTCAAGGAAGAGCTGGCGAACGACGCGGACGTGGTGATGCGCTTCCTGCGCGAGCGGTCCGTGCTGCTCAGGCTCACCCACCCGAACATCGTCCGGACCCGCGACCTGGTGGTCGAGGGCGATCTGCTCGCCCTGGTGATGGACCTGGTCGATGGCCCCGACCTGCACCGCTACCTCCGGGACAACGGCCCGTTCACGCCCGTGGGGGCCTGCCTGCTCACCGCGCAGATCGCGGACGCGCTCGCCGCCAGCCACGACGACGGCGTGGTGCACCGCGACCTCAAGCCCGCGAACGTCCTGCTCGCCGAGCGGGCGGGCGAGATGCACCCGATGCTCACCGACTTCGGTATCGCGCGCCTCGCGGACTCCCCGGGCCTGACCCGTACACACGAGTTCGTCGGCACGCCCGCCTATGTGGCCCCCGAATCCGCCGAGGGTCGTCCGCAGACCTCGGCCGTCGACATCTACGGCGCCGGAATCCTGCTGTACGAGCTGGTCACCGGCCGTCCGCCGTTCGCCGGCGGCACGGCGCTCGAGGTGCTGCACCGCCATCTGAGCGAGGAACCGCGCCGCCCGTCCACCGTCCCGGGGCCGCTCTGGACGGTCATAGAGCGCTGCCTGCGCAAGGAGCCGGGCGAGCGCCCCAGCGCGGAGAATCTCGCCCGCGGGCTTCGCACCGTCGCCGCCGGAATCGGCGTGCACTCCACGCCCGCCCAGATCGAGGCCGCGGAGGGGGTCGGTGCGCTGCTCGCACCCGACCCCGACCCCGCCGCCGTCCCGCAGACGCCGGGTGCGGCCGACCCCACCCAGGTGCTGCCGACCAACGCCGCGCAGTACGACCCGGGAGCCGCCACCAGCGTGCTCCCGCACACCGGCGCGCCGGGTGGCGCCGCCGATCCGACCGCGGTCATGCCGCCCGTGCCCCAGGGCTCCGGGCCTGAGGACCCGCACCCCTGGCAGTCCCAGCTGCAGGCGGCTCGGAACCGCAACGAGCAGACCCAGGTCCAGTATCTGGACCCGAGCGAGGACCCGCTGCGTCGCCGTCCGCAGCGCCAGGCGCCACCGCCCCAGCCACCGCAGCGGCCCGCACAGCGCCCCCAGGGGCGGCCGCAACCCCAGCCGCAGCGCGGTCAGCAGTACGCGCCCCCTCCGCAGCAGTACGCCCCTGCCGCGCCCCAGCACTACGCCCCGCAGCGGCAGCAGTACGCCCCGCCGCAGCCCCCGCCGCCTCAGCAGCCCGCCCAGCGCCCGCAGCGTGAGCCGCGCCCGCCTCGCCAGCGCAGCGCCAATCCGATGCGGATTCCCGGTCTCGGCTGCCTCAAGGGCTGTCTGTTCACACTGGTGCTGCTGTTCGTCGCGGGCTGGCTGATCTGGGAACTCACGCCCCTCCAGGAGTGGATCGGCACGGGCGAGAGCTACTGGAACGCCATCGGCGACGGGATCGGCCAGGTGACCGACTTCATCAGCGAGTTGGTCGGCTCGGGCTCCGGACGCGGAGGCACGGGTACCAGCGGTCAGTGACTCCCTCATCGGCGACTGTGTCCCCATGTCGACTTTCTGTGGTGCTTGGACGGGGGAAATAGCCCCACAGAAGTGACGGGCGGCGCCATTCGGGGCACTGAACTCCCCGATACCCGCGTAGTTTGTGGGCAACGCCAGCCGCTGAGGGAGCAGTTTTGGCACGGAATATCGGCAGCCGGTACACCGCCCACCAGATCCTCGGGCGGGGCAGCGCCGGCACGGTGTGGCTCGGCGAGGGGCCTGAAGGCCCCGTCGCCATCAAGCTACTGCGCGAGGACCTGGCCTCCGACGAGGAGCTCGTCGGGCGGTTCGTCCGGGAGCGCACGGCCCTGCTCGGGCTCGACCATCCGCGGGTCGTCGCCGTCCACGACCTCGTGGTGGACGGCAATGACCTCGCCCTGGTGATGGATCTCGTCCGAGGCACGGATCTGCGTACCCGCCTCGATCGGGAGCGTCGGCTGGCGCCCGCCGCCGCGGTAGCCATCGCCGCCGACGTCGCCGACGGCCTCGCCGCCGCCCACGCGGTCGGTGTGGTCCACCGTGACGTCAAGCCGGAGAACATCCTGCTCGACATGGAGGGGCCGCTCGGTCCAGGCGGATCCCACCCCGCGCTGCTGACCGACTTCGGCGTCGCCAAGCTGATCGACACCCCGCGCCGCACCCGTGCCACTCGGATCATCGGGACGCCCGACTATCTGGCCCCGGAGATCGTGGAGGGCCTGCCGCCCCGTGCCGCCGTCGACATCTACGCCCTCGCGACGGTGCTCTACGAGTTGCTCGCGGGCTTCACCCCGTTCGGTGGCGGCCACCCCGGCGCCGTACTGCGACGCCATGTCACCGAGACCGTGGTGCCCCTGCCGGGTATCCCCGACGAGCTGTGGCAGCTGATCGTCCAGTGCCTGGCCAAGGCGCCCGCGTCCCGGCTGCGCGCGTCCGAGCTCGCGGCGCGGCTGCGTGAGCTCCAGCCGACGCTGAGGGGCATGCCCCCGCTCGATGTGGACGAGCCGGACGCCGAGTCCTCCTGCGACGCCGGTGCCGAGGCGGACTCGGCCTATCCCGCCGCTCCCAGCGCACCCCGCAGGGCAGCTGTCCCGCTGGTTCCCCGCGCGACCACCGACTCCAACCGGGACACCCACACCTCCATGCGCGTCCCGGGCCCGGACGAGCTCGCGGGCGGTGCCCGCGGCACGGCCCGTGCTCCGCGCTCCCCGGGCCAGCGCCGTCCCGGCTCCGCCCGCCACAAGGCGGATGCGGTCCGCAGGCGCCGGATCACCCTCGGTGTCGCGGGAATCGTGCTGGTGGCGGCCATCGGGGCCGGGAGCTGGCTCGCCGCGGGCGGTGACGACGAGGGCGCACCACCCCAGGACTCGAAGCAGTCAGCCCCGTCGCAGCCTTAGCGTCCTCTTCCTCGCGCCTTTGTCCCCTCTTGTCCCGGACGGGCGGGACGGTACGGTCCGGCCAGCCGTTACGCTGGTGCCGTGGCAGTCGTCGATGTATCCGAAGAGCTGAAGTCCCTCTCCTCGACCATGGGGTCGATCGAGGCCGTCCTGGACCTCGACAGGATGAGGGCAGACATCGCCGCGCTCGAGGAGCAGGCGGCGGCACCGTCCCTGTGGGACGACCCCGAGGCGGCGCAGAAGATCACCAGCAGGCTCTCGCACCTCCAGGCCGAGGTCCGCAAGGCCGAGGCACTGCGCGGGCGTATCGACGATCTCGAAGTGCTCTTCGAGCTCGCCGAGGCCGAGGACGACCCGGACACCCGCGCGGAGGCCGAGTCCGAGCTGGAGGCCGTCCGCAAGGCCCTGGACGAGATGGAGGTCCGCACCCTCCTCTCCGGCGAGTACGACGAGCGCGAGGCGCTCGTCAACATCCGCGCCGAGGCGGGCGGCGTCGACGCCGCCGATTTCGCCGAGCAGCTCCAGCGCATGTACCTGCGCTGGGCGGAGCGCCACGGTTACGGCACGGAGGTCTACGAGACCTCGTACGCGGAAGAGGCCGGTATCAAGTCGACCACCTTCGTGGTGAAGGCGCCGTATGCCTATGGCACGCTCTCCGTCGAGCAGGGCACCCACCGTCTGGTCCGTATCTCGCCGTTCGACAACCAGGGCCGCCGTCAGACCTCCTTCGCGGGCGTCGAGGTGCTTCCGGTCGTCGAGCAGTCCGACCACGTCGAGATCGACGAGTCCGAGCTGCGTGTGGACGTCTACCGCGCTTCCGGCCCGGGCGGCCAGGGTGTCAACACCACCGACTCCGCAGTGCGTATCACCCACATCCCGACCGGCATCGTGGTCTCCTGCCAGAACGAGCGTTCCCAGATCCAGAACAAGGCGAGCGCGATGAACGTCCTTCAGGCGAAGCTCCTTGAGCGCCGCCGCCAGGAGGAGCAGGCCAAGATGGACGCGCTCAAGGGCGACGGCGGCAACTCCTGGGGCAACCAGATGCGTTCGTACGTCCTGCACCCGTACCAGATGGTCAAGGACCTGCGTACGGAGCACGAGGTCGGCAACCCCCAGTCGGTGCTGGACGGCGAGATCGACGGCTTCCTCGAGGCAGGCATCCGCTGGCGCAAGCAGCAGGAGAAGTAGACGGAGCGTCGCGGTCTTCCGCGTCCGCGTGCCGTACGAGCGGCGCCGGATCCTTCACGGATCCGGCGCCGCTCGGTGCGTTCGGTGGCCGGATCCGGGCCGAGCCTCGGTCCTCGTGGATGCGGCGACACCGTCCGGTGTCGAGCGACAAAGGCGGTGGTCGTTCGCTGGCGCAAGCGGCGTGAAGCCAACCGCTCGTTTTGTCGACAAGGTAACTGGCGCCTCCTCGGCGCCAGTTACCTTCTCATGTCACAGTCGCAGCCAATGCCTCAGTCAACTCACCTTATTCCGGGCATCGCACGCGCAACGTCCTTGACGCGTCCGCGAAAACTGGGAAGGCTGACGCGCGGCATGCGTGTTTCCAGGGCGTGTGTGCGGGGAAGGCGGATGTGCTCTCAGCCCCGCCACCCCCTCGAAGCGGCATCAATGACATAGAGCTACTGGGGGTAGCACACATATGACCAAGAAGACGCGGGTCCGTGTGGCACGGATAGCCGCCGGCGCGGTGATCGCCGCCGGTGCGTCCCTGACCGCCGCTGGTGCCGCTCAGGCCGTGGGTATCGGTGTGGACGTCGTGGGGATCAAGGCCGAGGCCGGGGTCTCCAGGGAGGGCGCCGAGGTCGGCCTCGGCGTCGGTGGTGAGAACGAGGGCAACGGCAATGGAGATGGCGGCGAGGAGTCGTGCATCCCCGGTGACGCCTCCTGCCCGACCGACCCGACCGGTGGCACCACGGACGGTGGCACCACGGACGGTGGCACCACGGACGGTGGCACGACCACGGATGGTGGCACCACGGATGGTGGCACGACCACGGACGGTGGCACCACGGACGGTGGCACCACGGACGGTGGCACCACGGACGGTGGCACGACCACGGATGGTGGCACCACGGATGGTGGCACCACGGACGGTGGCACGACCACGGATGGTGGCACCACGGATGGTGGCACCACGGACGGTGGCACGACCACGGATGGTGGCACCACGGATGGTGGCACCACGGACGGTGGCACGACCACGGACGGTGGCACGACCACGGACGGTGGCTCTGCTACCACGTCCGGTGGTTCCGCCACGACGTCCGGCGGTTCCGCCGCCACCGGCGGTAGCGGCAACGGTACTGGCGGTGGCTCAGGCGACTGCACCGTGAGCGTCGAGGGCGCCGAGTGCGTGGACAACACCGACACCAACAACGCCGGCTCCACTCCGGTCGAGCAGGGTGAGGCCAAGGAGGAACTCGCGGAGACCGGTGCCACGGAGATCACGTTCCTGCTGGTCGGCGCCGCGACCATGATCGCGGGCGGCATCGGCTTCCGGATACTGCCGCGTCTCGCCGGCGGCGGGCGTACGGCCGCCTGAGTGGCCGCAGCCGCCCGTGAGTGCGTGTAACCGCTCGTAATGGAGCGCACGGGGGCCCGGACGTCAAATGGCGTCCGGGCCCCCTGGTGCGTCTGTGGTGCTCTGAGGCGCCTGGGAGGCGTCCAATCCCCCCGGGCCGCTCGCCGGCGCTGAGGGAAGACTGGGGGCGGCCTACACGGTCTGGTGCGCCGCCAGCAGCGCGACAGCGGCCACCAGGATCGCCAGCAGCGCGAGCAGGGCGGTCGGGCTCAGGCCCGCCAGCGGGCCGGCTGACTGCTGCAGGCGCTCGCGGCTGCTGCGGCAGACGGGGCACCGGCCCTCACTGACGGGTGCCGCGCAGTTGGCGCACACCAGTCGGTCGTAGGTCATGCGCTCTCCTCCTCCCGCATGGCGGAGCCGTCGGCCGAGTCGTACTCCCGGGGTGACCCGGTGATGCTTCTCAGTGTTCTTCTCCGCTCAACGTGCACGGGGACGCGTCCGTTCCCCCTCCCACTGTGCCAGCTCAGACGCGATTCGGCGCGTCCCCCTCGGATGCCCCCGTCACGGAGCGCGCCGGACCTCGCCGTCAAAGCCGTACAAACGCCGCAACGCCGGTCGGTGACTGCGCGGGTCATCCTCCTTCGCGTATGGTCACGGACACCTACTCCCGGCTGACCGTGGTGCACTCGTGATCCGATTCGACAACGTCTCCAAGAGCTATCCCAAGCAGAACCGCCCAGCCCTGCGCGATGTCTCCTTGGAGATCGAGAAGGGCGAGTTCGTCTTCCTCGTGGGCTCGTCCGGTTCCGGAAAGTCGACCTTCCTGCGGCTGATCCTGCGCGAGGAGCGCGCCAGCCACGGTCAGGTCCACGTCCTGGGCAAGGACCTCGCACGCCTGTCGAACTGGAAGGTGCCGCACATGCGCCGCCAGCTCGGCACGGTCTTCCAGGACTTCCGTCTGCTGCCCAACAAGACAGTGGCGGAGAACGTGGCCTTCGCCCAGGAGGTCATCGGCAAGTCCCGCGGTGAGATCCGCAAGTCCGTGCCCCAGGTGCTCGACCTCGTCGGGCTGGGTGGCAAGGAGGACCGGATGCCCGGTGAGCTCTCCGGTGGTGAGCAGCAGCGCGTCGCCATCGCCCGTGCGTTCGTCAACCGTCCCATGCTGCTGATCGCGGACGAGCCCACCGGAAACCTGGACCCGCAGACCTCCGTCGGCATCATGAAGCTGTTGGACCGGATCAACAGGACCGGCACCACGGTGGTGATGGCGACCCACGACCAGAACATCGTGGACCAGATGCGCAAGCGCGTCATCGAGCTCGAACAGGGCCGGCTCGTACGTGACCAGGCGCGCGGCGTCTACGGCTACCAGCACTGAAAGGCTGAACGACTCGCCATGCGTGCCCAGTTCGTACTGTCGGAGATCGGCGTCGGTCTCCGCCGCAATCTGACGATGACCTTCGCGGTGATCGTCTCCGTGGCCCTGTCGCTCGCGCTCTTCGGCGGTGCGCTGCTCATGCGCGAGCAGGTCAGCACCATGAAGGACTTCTGGTACGACAAGGTCAACGTCTCCATCTTCCTCTGCAACAAGAACGACGCGGAAACCGACGAGAAGTGCTCCAAGGGAGCGGTGACCGCCGAGCAGAAGGAGCAGATCCAGAGCGATCTCGAGAAGATGGACGTCGTCGACACCGTGCACCGGGAGTCGGCCGACGAGGCGTACAAGCACTACCGGGAGCAGTACAGCGACACCCCCATCGCCGCGACGATCACTCCGGACCAGATGCAGGAGTCGTTCCGGGTCAAGCTGAAGGACCCGGAGAAGTACCAGGTGGTGGCCACCGCCTTCGCGGGGCGGGACGGTGTGCAGTCCGTACAGGACCAGCGCAACATCCTGCAGAACCTGTTCGACCTGATGAACGGCATGAACATCGCTGCACTGTTCGTCATGGGCCTGATGCTGATCATCGCGCTGATGCTGATCGTCAACACTGTGCGGGTGTCGGCGTTCAGCCGTCGGCGTGAGACCGGGATCATGCGGCTCGTCGGAGCCTCCAGTTTCTACATCCAGATGCCGTTCATCATGGAGGCCGCCTTCGCGGGGCTGCTCGGCGGCGTGGTGGCCTGTGTGCTGCTGCTGACGGGCCGGTACTTCCTGATCGACCACGGCCTCGCGCTCTCCGAGAAGATGCAGCTGGTCAACTTCATCGGCTGGGATGCAGTGATCGCGAAGTTGCCCTTTGTGCTCGCTATCGGTCTCCTGATGCCCGCTCTTGCCGCTTTCATCGCTTTGCGCAAGTACCTCAAGGTGTGACAAGCGCCCCGGGCGCCGTACGGTCAACAGCCGTACGGCGCCCTCCGCTTGTCTTAGAGTGGGCGCCATGTTGGGCCCTGAATCACCCCTGATGCCCCGGGAGTTCCCTCGTGGATTTCGCCGAGGGGCGGCCCTGACCTTGGTGTTCGCGGGCGTGCTGGTCACCGCTTCGGCGACCGGTCTGCTGCCGCGGAGCCCGGCCGAGCCGGACCCGGTGCCCGCGGCGCGTGCCGCCGCGGTCCCCATGGCCGACCGCGCCGAGGTGGCCCGTGCCGCCGCCGAGGCCATGGCGGACGGCAAGTCCGCGGCGGAAGCCGCCGAGGAGGTCGTCAGCCGCAGCGGGGACCGCTGGGGCGCGGTGTACGACAAGGGGGAGTACGAGGAGTTCGCACAGGCACTGGACGGCGCCTACACCGGTGTCGGGCTCTGGGCCAGGCGTGGGTCGGACGGACGGGTGGAGGTCGTCCGGGTGCAGCGCGGCGGTCCCGCCGAGCGCGCCGGTATCCGGACCGGGGACCAGGTGCGCTCCGTCGACGGGGTCTCGATAGACGGCCGCCCGGTCAGCGAGGTCGTCGCCCTGCTGCGCGGCGACGGCAAGGGCGCCGAGGCGGGCTCGGCCGTGGCGCTTGGTCTCCAGCGGGGTGAGCGCGCCTGGACACGGACCCTGCGCAGGGCCCGGCTGGCCACCGAGGCGGTCACGGTCCGGACGTTGGACGACAACGCGGTGATGATCAGGGTGGCAGCCTTCACCAAGGGCTCGGGCGAGCGGGTACGGGAAGCCGTACGGAACGCCCCGGCGGACGCGGGCGTGCTGCTCGACCTGCGAGGCAACGGCGGCGGCCTGGTCTCCGAGGCCGTCACGGCCGCCTCCGCCTTCCTGGACGGCGGACTGGTCGCCACCTACGACGTGCACGGGGAGCAGAAGGCTCTGTACGCCCGCTCCGGCGGCGATACGGACAGACCCGTCGTGGTCCTGGTCGACGGCGGCACCATGAGCGCCGCCGAGCTGGTCGCCGGGGCTCTCCAGGACCGCGGTCGCGCCGTCACCGTGGGCTCCCGCTCCTTCGGCAAGGGCTCCGTGCAGATGCCGGAGGAGCTGCCGGGCGGGTCGGTCGCCGAGCTCACCGTCGGCCACTACCGGACCCCGGCCGGACGTGAGGTCGAGGGCAAGGGGATCACTCCGGACCTCGTCGCCGACACGGAGGCGCAGGAGCGTGCCCGTACGGTATTGAGTGGCCTCGGGACCGGGTCGTAGTGCGAAAATGACCTCACTATGGCTAAGGAAAAAGGGCGCAAGCTGATCGCGCAGAACAAGAAGGCGCGGCACGACTACCACATCCTCGACACCTACGAGTGCGGTCTCGTGCTGATGGGTACCGAGGTGAAGTCGCTGCGCCAGGGGCGGGCCTCGCTGGTGGACGGGTTCGTCCACATCGACGACCATGAGGCATGGCTGCACAACGTGCACGTACCGGAGTACAGCCAGGGCACCTGGACCAACCACAGCGCTCGGCGCAAGCGGAAGCTGCTGCTGCACCGTGCCGAGATCGACAAGCTGGAGTCCAAGTCCCAGGAGACTGGGCACACCATCGTGCCGCTCGCGCTGTACTTCAAGGACGGGCGGGCCAAGGTCGAGATCGCGCTCGCCAAGGGGAAGAAGGAGTACGACAAGCGGCAGACCCTGCGTGAGAAGCAGGACCGCCGCGAGGCGGACCGGGCGGTGTCCGCGGCTCGGCGGCGCCAGCGCGCCTGATCCCTTCAGGGCGCGCGCACCCCCGCGGGGGAATACGCTGGCACCGTGGTGCGTTGGTCACGTACGATGGCACCTGCCCTCACCAAGAGGGCGTTTTTGAAAAATCAACATGGGGATGATCGGTTTCGACAGCGGATGTCGAAGCAGGGGAAGCGTGTCGAGGAAGCGGCAATGATCTCGTAAACCACGCGCCGAAACCAATAATCGCCAACACCAAGCGCGATTCCTTCGCCCTCGCTGCCTAAGTAGCGACTTGCGAAGTGTCAGCCCGGGGCTGTTCCCGACCCGGATCCTGGCATCAGCTAGGGAACTCAACCTCTAGGCCCGGTCACGGGGTGTAGAGGGAAACCACACAGTGACTGAGCCCGTTGGAGACTTGTCCGCGTGATCTCCGGGGCCGAGAAAAGCGCAGCGGACTGCACACGGAGAAGCCCTGATTCCGCACCGTTGGACGCGGGTTCGATTCCCGCCATCTCCACGACGGCGACAGGCGACGTGGGCCCGCGAAGAGAGCGGGCACGGGTCGCCTTCGCCCGGGGACCCGGGGGTACCCCCGGACCCGGCCCCATGTGGGCAAAGGCCCGGCCGTCACAGCCGGGCCTTTGTCATTGCCTGTCCCTTCGTGGATTGTGGGCCGAGAGGGCCAGCAGCAGAGCGAGTCCCGCAGCCGTCGCAGGTACGGCATAGGCGTATGCCGCACCTGCCTCCTCGACCAGCCAGCCGCCCGTCGCCGACCCCGCCGCGACACCGCCGAGCAGCGCCGTCACGGCAAGGGTCATGCCCTCGTTCAGCCGGTCCCGCGGGGTCAGGCGCTGTACCGTGCCCATCCCCGTCACCATGGTCGGCGCCGTCGCCATCCCCGCGATCAGCAGGGCGGCTGCCACCGCCGCCAGTGAACCTGTCGCCACCGCGGCCAGCAGCGGCAGCGTCATCAGGGCCGTCATCGCGGCCAGGCAGCCCCGCAGCCCCGCACCGCGCCGAACCCTGCCGTACGCCAGCCCCGCCGCGCACGAGCCCGCGGCCTGCAGCGCCAGTACCGGACCCGCGGCCGGGCCGTCCGCGAACGCGATCGTCACCACCTCCATGGAGCCGAAGACCGCGCCGGTCGCGAGGAACACGGCCAGCAGCGGAGCCATCCCCGGTATCCGCAGGGGTGTTCCGGTTGATGTCCGGGGTACCGCAGGGGGCTCGGTGGAGCGCTGCGCCGAGAACAGCAGCACGCCGGTGAGCAGCAGCAGCGCCCCGGCCACGGTGCCGGCCTCGGGGAAGAGAGCCGCGCACAGGAAGGCCGCCAGCACGGGACCCAGCATGAAGCACAGCTCGTCGGCGGCCTGCTCGAACGAGTTGGCGGTGTGCAGGGCCCCCGGGTCGTCCCTCAGCAGATGGGTCCAGCGGGCACGGGACATCCCGCCGGTGTTGGGCACGGTCGCGGTGGCCGCGTACGAGGCGAACAGCGTCCAGACCGGTGTGTCGTGGCGTACGCACAGCACCAGGGCGATCTCGCCGAGCACGGCGAGTGCGGTGGCCGGGACGGCGACCCGAGCCTGCCCGAACCGGTCGACCAGCCGGGCCGTCCACGGTGCGACCAGCGCGGTGGCGGCGAGGCCGGTCGCGGTGACGGCCCCGGCGAGCGCGTAGGAGCCCCGCGCCCCCGCGATCATGACCACGGCGCTCACGCCGAACATCCCCATGGGGAGCCGGGCGATGAGGTTGCCGATGGTGAAGGCGCGGGCGCCGGGGATGCGGAAGAGACGCGTGTAGGGACCGGGCGGGCGAGCGCTGGGCGGACGGGTGGGCCGTGCGGTGCGTGCCCTGCCGGACGCAGGTGCCCCGCGCCACGGCCGCGCGGGGCCGTTCGTACCCGGCTCCCGGTAGGGCGGCGCCAGGACCAGCGTGCCACCGGATGTGGTCATACGCGGAGTTGTCGTCGACTGAGGGGGAGTGGTCGTCTGAGGCATGGATCAAGGCTCGTCGGGCTTGGCTGCCGTGGTCCAACACCTGTTCGGAGCCGATTGACGCACCCCTGTTGTAAATTCCCCGCATGCCCCAGGCCCAGGACATCGATCCCCGGCTGCTGCGCGCCTTCGTCGCCGTCGCCACCGAACTGCACTTCACCCGCGCTGCCACCCTGCTGTTCACCGCCCAGCAGGCGCTGAGCCGGGACATCAGACGCCTGGAGCGCGTGCTGCGCGCCGAGTTGTTCGTACGCACCACCCGGCAGGTGACTCTCACCGCCGACGGGGAGCGGCTGCTGCCGTACGCGCGCCGAGTGCTGGCGGCGCACGACGAGCTGGCGGCGGTGTTCGCGGACGCCGGTCGACCGCTGCTGGTCGATCTCAACAGCGAGGGCATGACGACGAGCCGGGTGCTGGAGCGCGCCCGTGCGCTCGCGCCCGGGAGCGAGTTGATGGCCCGCTTCGAGAGCGGGCTGACCGGGGCGGCGGCGGAGATCGTCGCCGGGCGCCTCGATGTGTCCTTCGGGAGGTTCGCCGGACTCGATTCATCCATCCGTTCGCACCTCGAGCACCAGCTCGTGCGGTTCGAGCCGATGGCCGTGCTGCTGCCCGCCGATCACCCGCTGGCAGGGTGCGAGCGCCTGGCGTTGGACGCCCTCGCGGGCGAGCGGATCTACGCCGGAGCGGGCAATCCGAAGACGCTGGAGTGGACCGACCTGGCGCGACAGCTGTTCCAGGGGCGCGGCATCGAAGTCGCCCCGCCGGCGCCGGTCGCCCTGGGGAAGGAGGAGTTCCGCCGCATCATGGCCAAAACTCGCTGCCCTGTACTCGCAGTAACCGAATTCCCGCCCATGCCCGGAGCCGTCCTGCGCCCCCTTGTCGCCCCTGTGCCGCTGTCGCCGCTTTCCCTGGTCTGGAGGCGCGGGCTGAGGCATCCGGGCCTCGACGCCCTGCGGCTCGCGGCCACCCGGCTCGCCGCCGAGGAGGGTTGGCTGAAAATGATCCCCGGAGCTTGGCTCCCGGACGCAGACCGGTCACTAATTACAGACAACAACTGATACGCCATCACAAGCGGAAGCACTGTGCGCTACATTCGTGGTCCCGGGTGCCACATGGGATAGCGGCTGCTTGGACGCGGTCGGGGCCGTGTCGGGTGACCATGATCCGGCCATACCTGCGCCTCGGTTCCGTTCAGTGGGGGATGTGCGTTCTTCAGTGGAAACTTGGCGAGAAGATGCCCGCCGCGGGCCTGCACATGAGTTCAACGAGCCGGTGGGCAGTGAGGTAACGGTCCAGCTGGCGGCCGTCGAGCTCCAGGATCTCGACGGGCTCAACGAGCTCACCGTCCAGCTCGACGGCCTTGGTCAGCAGATTACGGAGCGTAGTCGCCTCGCCGGGTCCACGACCCTGCCGGGCGCTTCCACCGGGCCTGAGCCGTCCGAAGGACCGGTGTTCGTGGACCAGAGCGGACGGCGCAGCCGCAAGCTCCGACGCATCGGCTGGGTGCTCGCCGTCGCCTGCGCCTGCTACGCCGTCACCCTCGTCGCCGCCCTCATCGGCGGCAACTCCAGAGCGCCCTGGCTGCTGATACCCGGCCCCGAGGGCGAGCAGAACACCGGGACCGTCCAGGAGCAGCCCGTTCCCACCGGCTCTTCCACGGGACGGGCCGTCCCCGGAGGCAGTCCCGGAGCCCCCGTTCTCGACGACTCCGCAGGCACCGCCCCCGAGCAGCAGCCGGGCGGCGCGACCAGCGGCACCGCGGGCAACGCGGGGGCGGGTGCGTCGGACGCCGCCGACACCGGCGCCGATCCCACCGAATCCGCCGCGGCCGCACCCCGTACCGCCGG
Source organism: Streptomyces sp. SCSIO 30461 (assembly GCF_037023745.1). NCBI lineage: Bacteria > Bacillati > Actinomycetota > Actinomycetes > Kitasatosporales > Streptomycetaceae > Streptomyces > Streptomyces sp. SCSIO 30461. The sequence continues at coordinate 7,053,244 of NZ_CP146101.1, read as the reverse complement.
CGGCGCCGGGAACACCGACAAGCCCGTCACGCCCCCCACCCCGTCCACTCCCGCAGTCGACGGTCCGGGCGACGAGGAGCCCGGGCCCGAGCAGCCGCCCGTCCCCCCGGCCGACACCGAGACGGGACCCACGGAGGAACCACCGGCCGACCCCGCGGGTGATGGCGGCGAGCAGGGCCTGGAAGGCGCACAGTAGATGACCACCTCCGTCAGGCGTGCGCGTCGTCAGCGACAGCGCACGGCCGTCAGGCGCAGGCTGCCCATGCGCTATCTGCTGCCCTCGCTGTTCCTCGTCGCGCTGCTCGCGATGCTGATGCTGCGCGGCTATGTGCACAGCGAGATCCTCGCCGACCATCGCGTACGTCCCCCGACGTCCAGCGACAACGTGCCCGGGAACATCCTCAAGGGCGGACCGGTCGTCGACGCCCGTGCGGGAGGCGCGCCCAAGGCGCTGAGCGTCCCGGACAAGAAGCTGGTGCTGACCTTCGACGACGGGCCCGACCCCGTCTGGACGCCCCAGGTACTCGACAAGCTGAAGGAGTACGACGCACACGCCGTCTTCTTCGTCACCGGCACCATGACCTCCCGCCACCCCGAACTGGTCGAGCGGATGGTCGCCGAGGGCCATGAGATCGGGCTGCACACCTTCAACCACCCCGACCTCTCCTTCCAGTCCGAGAGCCGCATCGACTGGGAGCTCACCCAGAACCAACTGGCCCTCGCCGGCGCGGCGGGGATCCGAAGCTCCCTGTTCCGGCCGCCGTACTCCTCGTTCTCGGCCGCCCAGGACGACAACTCGTGGCCGATCACCGAGTACGTCGGCAGCCAGGGCTACATCACCGCGTTCAACGACACCGACAGCGAGGACTGGAAGCGCCCCGGTGTCGACGCGATCATCGAGCGAGCCACGCCCAAGGGCACCAAGGGCGCCGTCGTGCTGATGCACGACTCCGGTGGCGACCGCTCCCAGACCGTCGCGGCGCTGGACCGCTTCCTGCCCCAGATGCAGAAGCGCGGCTACGACTTCACCAACCTCACCGAGGCACTCGGCGCGCCCAGCGCGCACACCGAGGTCACCGGCCCCGAACTGTGGAAGGGCAAGGCCTGGGTGGGGGCGGTCGCGGTCTCCGAGCGCACCACCAGCGCCCTGACCATCGGCCTCGCCGTGATCGGCGTCCTGGTCTTCGTGCGTTTCGGGATGATGCTGCTGCTCTCCTTCGGCCACGCCCGCAAGGTGCGCCGCCGCCGTTTCCGTTGGGGCCCGGCGGTCACCGAACCGGTGACCGTGCTCGTCCCCGCCTACAACGAGAAGGAGTGCATCGAGAACACGGTGCGGTCGCTGATGGCCAGCGACCACCCCATCGAGGTCCTCGTCATCGACGACGGATCGTCCGACGGCACCGCCGACCTCGTCGACGACATGTGGCTGCCCAATGTCCGGGTGGTCCGGCAGGCCAACGCCGGAAAGCCGGAGGCCCTCAACAACGGCATCCGCAACGCTCGCCACGACATCATCGTGATGATGGACGGCGACACGGTCTTCGAGCCGTCGACGGTCCGCGAACTGGTCCAGCCGTTCGGCGACCCCGAGGTCGGTGCCGTCGCCGGCAACGCCAAGGTCGGCAACCGGGAGTCCCTCATCGGCGCCTGGCAGCACATCGAGTACGTGATGGGCTTCAACCTGGACCGCCGGATGTACGACATGCTGCGCTGCATGCCCACCATCCCGGGCGCGGTCGGGGCCTTCCGGCGCGAGGCCCTGCGGCGGGTCGGCGGGATGAGCGACGACACCCTCGCCGAGGACACCGACATCACGATGGCGCTGCACCGCGACGGCTGGAAGGTCGTCTACGCCGAGCGGGCGCGCGCCTGGACCGAGGCGCCTGAGAGCGTGCAGCAGCTTTGGTCCCAGCGCTACCGCTGGTCGTACGGCACGATGCAGGCCATCTGGAAGCACCGCGGGGCCGTGATCGAGAAGGGCCCGTCCGGCCGCTTCGGCCGGGTCGGCCTTCCGCTGGTCTCGCTGTTCATGGTGCTGTTCCCGCTGCTCGCGCCGCTCATCGACGTGTTCCTGCTGTACGGACTGGTCTTCGGCCCCACCCAGAAGACAGTCGTCGCCTGGCTCGGCGTGCTCGCCGTCCAGGCCGCGTGCGCCGCGTACGCGTTCCGGCTCGACAAGGAACGCATGGTGCATCTGATCGCGCTGCCCCTCCAGCAGATCCTCTACCGGCAGCTGATGTACGTGGTGCTGCTCCAGTCCTGGATCACCGCGCTCACCGGCGGCCGGCTTCGCTGGCAGAAGCTCCGCCGCACGGGTGCGGTGGAGGCGCCAGGCTCGATTCCGAGCCCGCGTCAGAGCAGCGAAGACCGGAGGCCCGTCGCGTGACCACCCAGCCCATCGACCTGGGCGGCCTGTCCGATGACGGACACCGGACGGGACACCACGGCGGGTCCCCGTACGGTCCGGAGGCCGGGGCACAATCCGCGGCACGGACCAGGGACGCGTTCCGGGCCGGGCTCCAGGCCAGTCCCCGGCACCAGGTCGCGGATTCGGCGGCACCGGGCTCCACCGAGGCACCGGGCTCAGTCCCGGACACAGGCCCGACCCGCGATCCGGGCTTGTCCCAGGACCCGGGCCCGACCACCGCGACCGCGCCCAAGAGGCCCGGCCGTGACCGCTACCTGGACCTGCTGCGCACCATCGCGCTGGTCCGCGTCGTCGTCTACCACATCTTCGGCTGGGCCTGGCTGACCGTCATCTTCCCCTCCATGGGCGTGATGTTCGCGTTGGCGGGGTCCTTGATGGCGCGCTCGCTGGCGCGGCCGGCCTGGGAGGTCATCCGGGGCAGGGTGCGGCGGCTGCTGCCGCCGATGTGGGCGTTCTCCGCGATCGTGCTGCCGCTGATCTTCTACTTCGGCTGGAAGCCGCTGAAGGAGGAGGGCATCTGGTGGTTCGTGAAGCTCGCCTGGTACATCGTCCCGGTCGGCGCGCCTCCGTTCCCCTGGCACAGCGGTGACGACTCCGGACTGCTGGAGCAGACCTGGGCCGTCCAGGCGGCCGGGCCCCTCTGGTACATCCGGGCCTACCTGTGGTTCGTCATCGCGTCGCCGCTGCTGCTGTGGGCCTTCCGTAGGGCCCCCTGGGCCACGCTGCTCGGGCCGCTCGGGCTGACCGTCATCGTGGGCTCGGGGCTGTTCACCATCCCGGGCGAGACGGGCAACGCGATCACCGATTTCGCCGTCTACGGCTCCTGCTGGGTGCTCGGATTCGCCCACCAGGACGGCATGTTCGAGAAGGTCCCGCGCTATGTGGCGGTGTCCGCCTCCTCGCTGGTCATGGCATTCGGGCTGTGGTGGGCCTCGGGTCACCTGGGTGAGGACGGCTGGGACCTCAACGACATCCCGCTCGCCCAGGCGACCTGGTCGTTCGGCTTCTGCGTGATCCTGCTGATCTACTCGCCGTCCTGGCAGGAGCTGCCCGGGAGGCTGGCCCGCTTCGACCGCCTGGTCACCCTCGCCAACAACCGTGCCGTGACGATCTACCTCTGGCACAACATGCTGATCATGGCCACGATCCCGATCATCGACCTCCTGTGGGAGATCCCGTATGTGGACGAGCACCTGAGCGGCTTCGTGGAGTCGGTGTACGTGTACCTGATGCTGATCGCCGTCTGGCCGCTGATCGGCCTGATGACCGTCAGTGTGGGCTGGCTGGAGGACGTGGCGGCCAAGCGCAGGCCCCGGCTGTGGCCGAGCGGCGCTGTGAACAGGAACAAGGGCCGCCGCGCCCGAGCCTGAGCTCGCGGACGCGGGTGTGAGCGGCACGCTCACACCCGGCCCCCGCCCCCGGTGAGAGCAAGGTTCCACACCGGTCACCTCGTGCCACGGGCCTGAAACCCACCCTCCCTACCTTCGGAAGCACAAACCCGAGTGCGAGGGAGGCGCGCCATGGCCCGTGGCAGCAGCGGCGGCAGGTGGATCCAGCAGTGGGACCCGGAGGACGAGGTCTTCTGGGCGGAGCGGGGCGAGCGCATCGCCCGGCGCAATCTGGTCTTCTCCGTGCTCTCCGAGCACATCGGGTTCTCCATCTGGACCCTCTGGTCGGTGATGGTCCTGTTCATGGGGCCCGAGTACGGGGTCGACCCGGCAGGGAAGTTCTTCCTGATAGCGACCGCGACCATGGTCGGCGCGGTGATCCGGGTGCCGTACACCTTCGCCGTCGCCCGGTTCGGCGGGCGCAACTGGACGGTGATCAGCGCGCTGCTGCTGCTGTTGCCGACCGGTGCCGCCTACGCGGTGATGGAGCCCGGGACCTCGTATGGGACGTTCCTGGCCGTCGCGGCCCTCACCGGGGTCGGCGGCGGGAACTTCGCCTCCTCCATGACCAACATCAACGCCTTCTTCCCGCTGAGGAAGAAGGGCTGGGCGCTCGGACTGAACGCGGGCGGCGGGAACATCGGTGTACCCGTGGTGCAACTCGTCGGACTGCTGGTGATCGGGACCGCCGGGGCCGCCCATCCGCGGCTGGTGCTCGGGGTCTATCTGCCGCTGATCGTGCTGGCCGCGCTCTGCGCCGCGCTCTGCATGGACAATCTCGCTCCCGTGAAGAACGACACCGGGGCGGCGAAGGAAGCCGTCCGGGATCCGCACACCTGGATCATGTCCTTGCTCTACATCGGCACCTTCGGATCTTTCATCGGCTACAGCTTCGCCTTCGGCCTGGTGCTCCAGACCCAGTTCGGCCGTACGCCCCTCCAGGCCGCGTCTCTGACCTTCGTCGGGCCCCTGCTGGGCTCGCTCATCAGGCCGGTGGGCGGTTCGCTCGCGGACCGCTTCGGCGGGGCGAGGATCACGCTGTGGACGTTCGCCGCGATGGCTGCCGCCACCGGGATCGTCGTCTACGCATCCGTGTCCGAGTCGCTGCCGGTCTTCCTGGTGGGCTTCATCGCCCTGTTCGTGCTCAGCGGGCTCGGCAACGGCTCCACCTACAAGATGATCCCCGGCATCTTCAAGGCCAAGGCGCTGGCCAAGGGCATGGCGGGCGAGGTCGCCGAAGCCTACGGGCGCAGGCTGTCCGGCGCGGCGATGGGGCTGATCGGAGCGGTCGGCGCCCTCGGGGGGCTGGCGATCAACCTCGCCTTCCGGCAGTCGTTCCTGACCGCCGGCACCGGAACCGGCGCGTTCGTCGCCTTCCTGCTCTGCTACGCCGTGTGCTTCACCGTCACCTGGGCGGTATACCTTCGGCGGCCCGTCGCCGCTCCGGTGACGAGCGCCAAGGCCAACGCCCAGCTCAGTTACGTCGAGGTGTGAGTCGCGGTGCCCCGTAACGGCGCGGAAATACCGCCGATCCGAGCCTGTCACGCTCTCTTGCCAGGCTCGGTCGGCATGTACGACGAACAGCGCGATGCCCCCGCGGTGGGTCCCCTGGCCGGATTCACCGTGGGGGTCACCGCGGCCCGGCGCGCCGAGGAACTCGGCGTGCTGCTCCAGCGCCGCGGCGCCGTGGTGCAGCACGCACCCGCCCTGCGGATCGTGCCGCTCGCCGACGACGGTGAACTGCTCGCCGCGACCAAGGAACTCATCGCCCACGCACCGGACGTGGTCGTCGCCACCACCGCGATCGGCTTCCGGGGCTGGGTGGCGGCGGCCGACGGCTGGGGCTGCGGTGAGGAACTGCTCGGCTGTCTGCGCGGCGTGGAACTCCTGGCGCGCGGACCCAAGGTGAAGGGCGCGATCCGAGCGGCCGGTCTGACCGAGGAGTGGTCGCCGTCGTCCGAGTCGATGGCCGAGGTACTGGACCGGCTGCTTACCGAGGGCGTCGAGGGACGGCGGATCGCCCTCCAACTGCACGGTGAGCCACTTCCGGGCTTCGTGGAGGCGCTGCGGGCCGGGGGAGCGGAGGTCGTCGTCGTCCCCGTCTACCGCTGGATGCCGCCGGAGGACCTCGCCCCGCTCGACCGGCTGCTGGACACCACCGTGGCCCGCCAGGTCGACGCCCTGGCCTTCACCAGCGCACCGGCCGCCGCCTCGCTGCTCTCCCGCGCCGATGAGCGCGGTCTGCTCCCGGAACTGCTCGACGCCTTCCGCCACGATGTGCTCCCGGCCTGCGTGGGCCCGGTGACCGCGCTGCCGCTCCAGGCCAGCGGCCTGGACACGGTCCAGCCCGAACGCTTCCGCCTCGGTCCACTGGTTCAGCTCCTCTGCCTCGAACTCCCCGCCCGCGCCCGCACCCTGCCGGTCGCGGGCCGACGCATCGAGATCCGCGGCCACGCGGTGCTGGTGGACGCCGAGCTGCGTCCCGTACCGCCGGCCGGCATGGCCCTCATCAACGCCTTGGCGCGCCGCCCCGGTTGGGTGGTCTCCCGCGCCGACCTGCTGCGCGCACTGCCCGGCGCGGGGCGGGACGAGCACGCCGTGGAGACGGCGATGGCCCGGCTGCGCACGGCACTTGGCGCGCCCCAGCTCATCCAGACCGTGGTGAAGCGGGGGTACCGGCTGGCGCTGGACCCGGCGTCGGACGAGAAGTACGCGGACGTTTGACGTGCTCCCTGGCGGGTCCGGGAGCCTTCCCGTTGGACCACCGAAGGCCAAGTGCCTCAGGACTCCGGTGGCCCGCCCTCCAGACCTGACCGATACATGGGCTTCCCGCGCCGTCGTGCCGGGGGCACTCTGGTCCCATGGCCACGGAGGCAGGCGGGTGGGACGCGCGGTTCGAGGCCGGGCGGGTCTGCCTGGATCTGGTGGCAGTGGCGCCTGGTGGGGCGGGAGCGCTCGGGCGGTGGCTTGGGGAAGCCGGGCTGCTGCCCGCGGGGACGCCGCTGGAGGCGGTGACCGTGCGCTGGGTTCCGGCGTTCGTCGAACTGCGCGACTGTGTGGCGCGCCTGGTGCACGCTCATATCGACGGGCGGTCCGACGACACCGCACTCGCCAGGCTCAACGCCTTCGCCGCCGCGGCGGCTCCGCCTGCCGTCAGGGCCGTACGAGACGCCGACGGGGCTCTCGTAAGGGCGCCGCTCAGCCGGCCCGAATGCGCCGGGCTGCTCGCCGCCGTGGCCCGCGACGCTGTGGAATTGCTCACTGATCCGGTGGCTCGTGCGGCGCTGCGGCGTTGCGAAGGCGACGGGTGCCGACGGGTCTATGTGGACACATCGCGCGGGCGCCGGAGGCGCTGGTGTTCGAGTGAGGTGTGCGGCAATCGGGAGCGGGTGGCGCGGCATCGGCGCAGGGCGGCCACCGCACGGGCCTGACCGGAGCGGCTCAACTCGGGCGTGCCCGGCGCGAGTCAGGGACGGGTGTGGGGCCGGTCGTGTGAGCGGAGTCACGGCTGTCTGCGGACAGGTGCTGTGACCTGGGGAGATGCGCGGCCGGATGGCCCCGCTGAAAAGTCCTGGAAGAAAATCGCGTCTGCGTTGAGACGAACGCCGCCCGCCCGCGTAGTGAGAGGCGACAGGGAAGCAGCCCAGACATCAATCAGGGTCTCGACCGGGAGGTTCAGGTGCGCAAGGATGCCGCCGTGGCCGATGACCGTTCCAGGCAGGCCCGGCATCGAGCTGCGACAACGCGCGCCAGTTCCTCCGTCCCCGACGAGGAGCTGATGCGCGCGCTGTATCAGGAGCATGCCGGACCCCTCCTCGCCTATGTACTCCGTCTCGTCGCAGGCGACCGCCAGCGCGCCGAGGATGTGGTGCAGGAGACGCTCATTCGTGCCTGGAAAAACGCCGGACAGCTCAATAGGGCGACCGGCTCTGTCCGACCCTGGCTGGTGACGGTCGCACGCCGCATCGTCATCGACGGTCACCGCAGCCGGCAGGCCCGGCCGCAGGAGGTCGACCCGTCGCCGCTGGAGGTCATGCCTGCGGAGGACGAGATCGACAAGGCGTTGTGGCTGATGACGCTCTCGGATGCGCTTGATGATTTGACCCCGGCGCACAGGGAAGTACTCGTCGAGACGTACTTCAAGGGGCGTACGGTCAACGAAGCGGCCGAGACGCTTGGCATACCGAGCGGGACCGTCCGGTCCCGTGTCTTCTATGCGTTGCGTTCCATGAAGCTCGCTCTGGAGGAGAGGGGGGTCACGGCATGAACACACAGGATCCATACGGACAGTTCGGGCAGTTTGGGCAGTCAGGTCAGTCCGGTCAGTCCGGTCAGTTCGGGCAGCCCCCGCAGTCCGAACCATCCGAGCAGGGCTCGATCCACGAGACCGTAGGGGCGTACGCACTCGGAATCCTGGACGACGCGGAAGCCACCGCTTTCGAGGCGCATCTGGCGGGCTGTGACATCTGCGCCGCCCACCTCGAGGAGTTCTCCGGGATGGCGCCGATGCTGGCGATGCTGGCGGAGGCCCCGAGCGCGGTGCCCCGTCAGCGCCAGCCGGGCGGCTCGCAGGCGTCGGCGGGCGACTTGCCGTTCACCAGCACGCTGATGGAACCGCCGCGCCGTTCCGCGGCCCCGGTGGTGCCGACCGCGCCCAGCCCCCAGATGCTGGACAAGCTCGTCGGCGAGGTCGCCGTCAAGCGGGCGAGGAAGCGGCAGCGGAGCATGTTCATGATCGCCGCCTCGGCGGTCCTGATCCTGGGTGGACCGGTCATCGCGGTCGTCGTGACCGACGACGACGCGGAGGCGGGCGTCGCCGCGCCTCCCAGCACCGGCGGCAGCGCCGCCGAGGACGCCTTCTTCGACCAGGTGTCGGAGAAGGTCCAGAACACCGACGCGGCCACCAAGGTCAGCGCCACCATCGGCCTGGAGCAGAAGCCCTACGGCACCCGCACGGTCATGGAGCTCAAGAACGTCAAGGGCCCCGAGAAGTGCCAGCTGATCGTGGTGTCCAAGGCAGGCCGGGAAGAGGTCGTCGGCTCCTGGAACGTGCCCGAGTGGGGTTACGGCCTCCCGGACGCCACCGACGAGAAGGGGCAGAAGCCCCTGTACGTCAACGGCGTCACGGCCATGGAGCGCAACGAGATCGATCACTTCGAGATCCGTACGTTCGATGGAAAACGCCTGGTGGAGGTCGACGGCTGACCTCCATCACCTGACACGAGAGGCCCCCTTCGCGTACGGTTGACGGCTGCCCAGTGCACGTCAGAAGGGGGCTTCGGTGTCCGCGCAGGAAGCTGCTGGTACCAGATCCGCTGGAACCAGAGTCGACACGATCCGCGATCGTGAGATCGGTGTCGAGCAGGAACATCTGGACCAGGTGTACCGCCGCCTCGAGGAGAAGATCCACGAGGCGGAGTTCCTGATGCACGATGCCGCCAAACGCGGCCAGGTCGGCACACCCGGAGCCCTCGCCGAGCGCGACGCCCAGGTGTTCCGCGCCGGTATCCACCTCAACCGGCTCAACAGTGAGTTCGAGGACTTCCTCTTCGGCCGGATCGACCTGCTGCTCGGCAAGACCGGCCAGCGCGGTCCCGACGGCGCCTACACCTCGGTGGAACCGGCCGAAGACGCGGTACGCGAGGACAACACCGCCGAGATCGCCGAGACCCTCCATATCGGGCGCCTCGGGGTGCTTGACGCCGACTACGCGCCACTGGTCATCGACTGGCGCGCACCGGCCGCCGCGCCGTTCTACCGGTCGACCCCGGTCGACCCCGGCCGTGTGGTGCGCCGCAGGGTCATCCGGTCCAAGGGGCGCAAGGTGCTCGGTGTCGAGGACGACCTGATGCGCCCCGAGGTCACCGCGCTGCTCGGCGGCGTCGAACTGCCCGTCATCGGTGACGGTGCGTTGATGGCGGCGCTCGGACAGGCCCGCAGCCACACCATGCGGGACATCGTCTCCTCCATCCAAGCGGAACAGGACCTGGTGATCAGGGCGCCCGCCGCCTCCGTGACCTATGTCGAGGGCGGGCCCGGCACCGGCAAGACCGCCGTCGCACTGCACCGTGCCGCCTATCTGCTCTACCAGGACCGTCGGCGGTACGCGGGCGGCATCCTGATCGTCTCGCCGACCCCGCTGCTCGTCGCGTACACCGAGGGCGTACTGCCGTCCCTGGGCGAGGAGGGTCAGGTCGCCATCCGCGCGGTCGGCTCCCTGGTCGACGGGGTGGAGGCCACGGCATACGACGATCCGGCCGTCGCCCGGGTCAAGGGCTCAGCGCGGATGCTCAAGGTGCTGCGCAAGGCCGCCCGAGGCGCGCTGGAGCTGGGGGAGGCACCCGAACGGCTGCGGGTGGTCGCCTTCGGGCGCCGCCTCGAACTGGAGGCCGACGAGCTCCAGCGCATCCGCCACAACGTGCTCGGCGGCACCGCTCCGGTGAACCTGCTGCGCCCGCGGGCCCGCCGGCTGCTGTTGGACGCGCTGTACGCCCGGTCGGGCGCCGCGACCCGACACAGCGACCCGGAGCTCGCCGCCGAGCTGCGGTCCTCCTTCGACGAGGACGTGGCGACGGAGGACGGCTTCATCGGCTTCCTGAACGCCTGGTGGCCCGAGCTCACCCCGTCCGCCGTACTGGACGCCATGGCGGACGAGAAGCAGCTCGGGCGCTGGGCGCGCCGGATCCTCAACCCGGGCGAGGTGCGCAGACTCGCCCGCAGCCTCGGCCGCGACGGCCGCTCCGTGCACGATGTGGCGATGCTGGACGAACTGCAGACGCTGCTGGGCACCCCGGCCCGTCCGAAGAGGAGACGCGGACTCGACCCGCTGGACCAGCTCACCGGTCTGGAGGAGCTGATGCCGCAGCGCGAGGAGACCCAGCGTGAGCGGGCCGAGCGGCTGGCGGCAGAGCGGACCGAGTACGCCCACGTCATCGTGGACGAGGCCCAGGACCTCACACCCATGCAGTGGCGCATGGTCGGTCGGCGCGGACGCCATGCCACCTGGACGATCGTGGGCGATCCGGCGCAGTCCTCCTGGCCGGACCCCGACGAGGCCGCCGCCGCCCGTGACGAGGCGCTGGGCAGCCGACCCCGCCGCCGTTTCGAGCTGACGGTGAACTACCGCAACCCCTCCGAGATCGCCGAGCTCGCCGCCCGGGTGCTGGCGCTCGCCATGCCGGGGGCGCGGTCTCCGCGCGCGGTGCGCTCCACGGGCGTGGTGCCGCGCTTCACGGTCGCCGGGGACGATCTGGAGCGCACGGTGCGCGAGGAGGTGCGCCGGATGCTGGAGCGGGTCGACGGCACCATCGGGGTGGTGGTCGCGATGGACCGCCGGGCCGATGCCGCCCGCTGGCTGGACGGACTGGGCGACCGGGTGGTGGCACTCGGTTCGCTGGAGGCCAAGGGTCTTGAGTACGACGCGACCATCGTGGTGTCGCCGGCGGAGATCGTGGCGGGCAGTTCGCAGAACGGACGCTCCGGGAACGGCGCCGGCGCCGAGAGCGCCGCAGGCCTGCGGGTGCTGTACGTGGCGCTGACCCGGGCGACCCAGCAGCTCACGGTGGTGTCGGCGAAGGCCGACCAGCCGGCCGTGAACGGGGTTCCTGCGCTGCTCAGGGGTTGAGACCGGGGCCCTGGAACCGCTGTCGAAGGGCTCCTGGGGACCACGCCGACCGGCGTCGTACGACCGTTCGGAGCCCGCTGCGGATCCGTTCGGAGTCAACTCCGGGTCAACCGCGGTCGGGCGGAATCACCGTCCAGGACTCTTTGTTAGCCTGTCTGTGGCACCGGCTCGATCCAAGCCCCCGGGCCCAACCTTCGTCCCTTAGAGGGACCACTTGCCGCGAGGCGAGCATGGCGGGTCGGTGCCACTGACAGGCGTATGAAGAGGCCCGCGTCACCCCAGGTGGCGCGGGCCTCCTCGTTTTCCGTTTCCTATGATGTTCTCGTAATGTGGAAAACTCTTTCCGAGAACAAAAGCAACAGTATTACCAGCTACTCGCAGGTAGGTGCGACGATCGGAAGGCCTGTCCGGCCGTCGCCGGACAGGTCATTGAGCGATGAAGCTCGATGAAGCTAGGGAAAGCAGAGGAACCCGGCCATGGCAACGGCGCCCAGCGTCTCGTACTCGATGACGGTCCGGCTGGAGGTGCCCGCGAGCGGAACCGCGGTCTCCCAGCTCACGACGGCGGTCGAGTCATCGGGTGGATCGGTCACCGGCCTCGACGTCACCGCATCCGGTCACGAGAAGCTGCGCATCGACGTCACGATCGCGGCCACGTCCACCACGCATGCCGACGAGATCGTCGAGAAGCTGCGGGGCATCGAGGGTGTCGTCCTCGGCAAGGTCTCCGACCGTACGTTCCTGATGCACCTCGGCGGCAAGATCGAGATGCAGTCCAAGCACCCCATCCGCAACCGTGACGACCTGTCCATGGTCTACACGCCGGGTGTGGCCCGCGTCTGCATGGCGATCGCCGAGAACCCCGAGGACGCCCGCCGCCTCACCATCAAGCGCAACTCCGTCGCGGTCGTGACCGACGGCTCCGCCGTGCTCGGCCTCGGCAACATCGGCCCCAAGGCCGCACTGCCGGTGATGGAAGGCAAGGCGGCCCTCTTCAAGCGCTTCGCCGGCATCGACGCCTGGCCGATCTGCCTGGACACCCAGGACACCGACGCCATCGTGGAGATCGTCAAGGCGATCGCGCCCGGCTTCGCCGGGATCAACCTCGAGGACATCTCGGCGCCCCGCTGCTTCGAGATCGAGGCGCGGCTGCGCGAGGCCCTCGACATCCCCGTCTTCCACGACGACCAGCACGGTACAGCCATCGTGGTGCTCGCCGCGCTGACCAACGCGCTGCGCGTGGTGGGCAAGGCGATCGGTGACGTACGGGTCGTCATGTCCGGCGCGGGCGCGGCCGGTACGGCCATCCTCAAGCTGCTCATCGCGGCCGGCGTCAAGCACGCCGTCGTCGCCGACATCCACGGTGTGGTGCACGCGGGCCGCGAGGACCTCGTGGAAGCGGCACCGGGTACGGCGCTGCGCTGGATCGCCGACAACACCAACCCGGAAGGCGTCACCGGCACCCTGAAGCAGGCCGTCGTGGGTGCCGACGTGTTCATCGGCGTCTCCGCACCCAACGTCCTGGGCGCCGAGGACGTCGCGGCCATGGCCGACGATTCCATCGTGTTCGCGCTCGCGAACCCGGACCCGGAGGTTGAACCGGCAACCGCGCGCCGGACCGCGGCGGTTGTGGCCACCGGGCGCTCCGACTTCCCCAACCAGATCAACAACGTACTGGTGTTCCCCGGGGTCTTCCGGGGGCTACTCGACGCGCAGTCCCGAACGGTGAATACGGACATGATGCTCGCGGCTGCGAAGGCCCTCGCGGATGTCGTCACCGAGGACGAGCTGAACCCGAACTACATCATCCCGTCCGTTTTCAACGACAAGGTCGCCGGAGCGGTCGCGGGAGCCGTGCGCGGGGCCGCGAAGGCGGCTGCGGCCGCGGTCGCGGGTTCCGCCGGCGGTGCGGTTGTGACCGAACCCACGCCGGTCTGACCTGCGCTCCGGCGCGTCGCGGGTCGCGGGCCCCGAACGCCCCTCTAGGGTGGCGGACCATGAGCCCGCGGCCTCCTGTGTGGATGGCCGCGGCCCATGGCTCCGGGGAGTCGCAAGGGAGTCGACGGAACGTCACCACGACGAGGCAGTGGCGCTCTTCGTGTGACTCCGGAGGGTGCCGGATTGGCTTTCCCGCCGGTGGTGGGGGCAGGATGCTCCTCTGAGGGCCTGCGCCCTAGGGGGAACCCATGGACGCGGAGGGTCTGCCGAACAGACCCGGGTCCGGGGATGTCCGAGCACCCTGGCAGCATCGGCTTCGCTGTGTCCGATATGCGGCTCCGCCGCTTGGCACGCCTCATAGGCAAGAAGAACACGGGAGTAAGAACATGAACCGCAGTGAGCTGGTGGCCGCGCTGGCCGACCGCGCCGAGGTGACCCGCAAGGACGCCGACGCCGTGCTGGCCGCTCTCGCCGAGACTGTCGGCGAGGTCGTCGCCAAGGGCGACGAGAAGGTCACCATCCCCGGCTTCCTCACCTTCGAGCGCACCCACCGTGCCGCTCGCACCGCGCGTAACCCGCAGACCGGCGACCCCATCCAGATCCCGGCCGGTTACAGCGTGAAGGTCTCCGCGGGCTCGAAGCTCAAGGAAGCCGCCAAGGGCAAGTAAGGCGACCCGCGAGCACCGCGGCACTCCGCGGAGGCCTCGCGACGCCTCACGGCGCGCGCGTGACGCGTCCGCGCGCAACGTGCGAGGGCGACCACCCGGGACCGGGTGGTCGCCCTCTACGCGTTTCCCGGGGCTTCTCGGCGGCAGGCGCCCCCATGGGTGTGGCCCCGGCTGTCACTGCCACAGCCGGGGCCACGCCCACCGTCAGTCCGTCAGCCCGCCGGGGCGGTTCACAGTACGGCGCCCGCCGGGAGCTCGACCTTGGCGCCCAGTTCCACCAGTTTCTCCATGAAGTTCTCGTAGCCGCGGTTGATCAGGCCGATCCCGTGCACCCGGGAGGTGCCCTGCGCCGCCAGCGCCGCGATCAGATACGAGAACCCGCCCCGCAGGTCCGGGATGACCAGATCCGCGCCTTGGAGCTTCGTCGGGCCGGAGACGACCGCCGAGTGCAGGAAGTTCCGCTGGCCGAAGCGACAGTCGGAGCCGCCCAGGCACTCCCGGTACAGCTGGATGTGCGCGCCCATCTGGTTCAGTGCGGAGGTGAAGCCGAGCCGCGACTCGTAGACCGTCTCGTGCACGATCGACAGACCCGCGGCCTGCGTCAGGGCCACCACCAGCGGCTGCTGCCAGTCCGTCTGGAAGCCGGGATGCACGTCCGTCTCCAGGGCGATGGCGTTGAGCGAGCCACCCGGGTGCCAGAAGCGGATGCCCTCGTCGTCGATCTCGAAGGCGCCGCCGACCCTCCGGTAGGTGTTCAGGAAGGTCATCATCGAGCGCTGCTGCGCTCCGCGGACGTAGATGTTTCCCTCGGTCGCCAGCGCCGCCGAGGCCCAGGAGGCGGCCTCCAGGCGGTCCGGGAGCGCCCGGTGGGTGTAGCCGCCGAGCCGCTCGACACCGGTGATCCGAATCGTACGGTCGGTGTCCATCGAGATGATCGCGCCCATCTTCTGCAGCACGCAGATGAGGTCCTCGATCTCCGGCTCCACAGCCGCATTGGACAGCTCGGTGACCCCCTCGGCGAGCACAGCCGTCAGCAGCACCTGCTCGGTCGAGCCGACCGAAGGGTACGGCAGCCGGATCTTGCAGCCGCGCAGCCGCTGCGGGGCTTCCAGATACTGTCCGTCATCACGCTTCTCGATCTTCGCGCCGAACTGCCGCAGCACGTCGAAGTGGAAGTCGATCGGCCGGCCGCCGATGTCGCAGCCGCCGAGACCGGGGATGAACGCGTGGCCCAGGCGATGCAGCAGCGGTCCGCAGAAGAGGATCGGGATCCGGGAGGAGCCCGCGTGCGCGTCGATGTCGGCGACGTTGGCGCTCTCGACATACGTCGGGTCGAGCACCAGTTCGCCCGGCTCGTCACCCGGGCGCACCGTCACACCGTGCAGCTGGAGCAGCCCGCGCACCACCCGCACATCGCGGATGTCGGGCACATTGCGCAGCCGGCTCGGCTCGCTGCCGAGCAGCGCGGCGACCATGGCCTTCGGCACCAGGTTCTTGGCGCCGCGGACGCGGATCTCGCCCACCAGCGGGGTTCCGCCGTGGACAAGCAGTACATCGTCTGTGCCGGTCATGAATCTCGCGTTCCGGAGGTCCCCTCTCAGCGGTGGCGAGGGGGGAGGTCGGGCAGGGGCCAGGGAAAAGGTTAAGGCCCCCCTACCCGTGTTCCATAAGGCCAAGGGCACCTCGGATGCGTAATGAATTCGACACAGTACGTTCTGTTCGTCCATATACGCGGAGGGTCACGGTCCGCATGATGTCGCGCCCGTCGGCCGGTGCCGGGTGGCCCGACGGGCGCGTACGGCCCGCCGCGGCGGGCCGTACGCGCCGGGTCCGTGCTCCGCAGGCCGCTCCCCGCGGAAGGTGAAGATGCGAGATCATGTCTCGCATGACCGAGGTGTCCTCCCTCACAGGGCGGCTGCTCGTCGCCACTCCGGCCCTCGCGGATCCGAACTTCGACCGCGCGGTTGTCCTCCTGCTCGACCACGACGACGAGGGTTCGCTCGGCGTGGTCCTGAACAGGCCCACGCCCGTGGTGGTCGGCGACATCCTGGAACCCTGGGCGAGCCTGGCGGGCGAGCCCGGAGTGGTCTTCCAGGGCGGCCCCGTCTCGCTGGACTCCGCACTCGGCGTTGCCGTCATCCCCGGCGACGACGGCCCGCTCGGCTGGCGTCGTGTGTACGGGGCGATCGGCCTTGTCGACCTGGAGGCCCCGCCCGAGCTGCTCGCGTCCGCCCTGGGCTCGCTGCGGATCTTCGCGGGATACGCGGGCTGGGGCCCCGGGCAGTTGGAGGACGAGCTGACCGAGGGTGCCTGGTATGTGGTCGAGTCAGAGCCCGGCGACGTGTCGTCGCCGCGTCCGGAGAGCCTGTGGCGGGCGGTGCTGCGCCGGCAGCGCGGTGAGCTGGCGATGGTCGCCACGTATCCGGACGACCCTTCGCTCAACTGAAGCCGCCGCCCTTAAGTACCCTTGACACTCATGAGCACTCTTGAGCCCGAGCGCGGGGCAGGTACGGGCACCCTCGTGGAGCCGACGCCGCAGGTGTCGCACGGTGACGGTGACCACGAGCGCTTCGCCCACTACGTCCAGAAGGACAAGATCATGGCGAGCGCCCTCGACGGCACTCCCGTGGTGGCACTGTGCGGGAAGGTGTGGGTGCCGGGGCGCGACCCCAAGAAGTACCCGGTCTGCCCGATGTGCAAGGAGATCTACGAGTCGATGGGCTCGGGCGGGGACAAGGACAAGGGCGGCGGCAAGGACAAGTAGGCCGCGGCGGCCGGTCCGGTCGGTCCTGGTCCTTGCGGTCCGTCCTGTTGTTCCGGTCCTTCCGGTCCTTCCGGTCCTTCCGGTCCTTCCGGTCCTTCCGGTCCTTCCGTGTCGACGGCCTCCGGAGGCGCGCTGCGGGCGCGCTGTCGGAGGCCGTCCGCGTATGCGTGTCCCGCAGCGCCGCGGCCGGACACGGCCGTTCCTGCCGCTCTGCCGCGGGGGCCAGGCAACCCCGCCGCAGAGCGGACTCTTCGGACGCCAGATCGAGTCCGCGCCCCCAAACGTGTGAGCCCGGCAACAGAGGGGTGCCATGCGGGGCGCTGCCTGACACTGTGGACGGCAACAGGGAAAAGTCGTACAAGGACCGCGGAAGAGCGAGAACCCGCATGTGACGGCACCGTCACGGCATACCGGATGATCCCCCGTCCAAGGGGTGCCCGGTGCGGATGCGCCGCTCGTCCGAGTCGCAGACCCTCGCGCCTGACTGTTCGGAAGATGTGCCAGAGTTGCCACCTCCGGGCCGTGAGCACGTACGGTACGGCAACACAGTCGGACAGCTCGGACAGCCGGGACACCGGGAAGGGGCAGCTGGGTTGACCACGCACGCATCGCAGGCGACGCAGCCCGTGACGCTGCCGGCTTCGCTCGACGAGGCCGTGGCGGCGCTCAGCGCCATGCCCGCTGCCGTGCCGGTCGCGGGTGGTACGGACCTGATGGCCGCCGTCAACAAGGGCCGGCTGAGGCCTGCGGGGCTGGTCGGTCTCGGTCGGATCAACGAGATCCGCGGCTGGCAGTACCAGGACGGACATGCGCTGCTCGGCGCCGGACTCACCCACGCCCGCATGGGCAGGCCCGACTTCGCCGCGCTGATCCCCGCGCTCGCCGCGTCCGCCCGAGCCGCTGGACCGCCGCAGATCCGCAACGCCGGAACACTCGGCGGCAACATCGCCACCGCGGCACCCACCGGCGACACCCTGCCCGTCCTCGCCGCCCTGGAGGCGGAGCTGATCGTCGCCGGCCCGGGTGGTGCCCGCCGCGAACTGCCGGTCTCCCATCTGCTTGCCGGCCGGGACATGCTGGGGCCGGCCGAGCTGATCGGCTTCGTGCGTGTGCCGCTGCTGCATGCTCCCCAGGTGTTCCTCAAGGTCACCGGGCGCACCGGTCCCGGCCGGGCATCCGCGTCCGTGGCCGTCGTGCTCGATCCGGCCAGGCGCGGGGTGCGGTGCGCGGTCGGCGCCATCGCGCCCATGCCGCTGCGTCCGCTGGAGGCGGAGCGGTGGATCGCTTCGCTGATCGACTGGGACGGTGAGCGCGGACTGGCGCCCGAGGCGCTGACCGCCTTCGGCGAGTACGTGGCGGCGGCCTGCATCCCGGACCCGGACGGGGGCGAGCAGATGCCGCCCGCGATCCTGCACCTGCGGCGGACGGTCGCCGCGCTGGCCCGACGAGCACTGGGGAGGGCGCTGTCGTGAGCACGGAGGACAACGGCTCGCAGCGGTCGGAAGAGCGGCAGCAGGCGCACGAAGCGCATGAGCGGCAGCGCCGGGGCCGCTGGCAGCCCATCCCGCAGGGCGAGTACGACTCCGATATGACGGCCTTCGTCCAGCTGCCCCCGGACGGTGCCCTGGACGCGCCGCTCGCGGCACCAGGCCACGGCTTCGTGCCGCCGCCCATGATCACGCCGCTGACGCCGGCAGAGGGCGCTGCTCCGTCCTGGCCCGAGCCCGAGGCGGGCGACCCGCAGGCGACCGCGCAGTGGACGTTCCCCGATGCGGTGCACCCGCAGTCCGGCGGCGAGAGCGTCCCGTCCGGCGAGTCGGCCCACGATGCGGTGCACCCGCAGCCCGGCGGCGAGAGCGTCCCGTCCGGCGAGTCGGCCCACGAGCAGGCCACGCACGGCGGGGCGACCGAGCTCACCGGGCAGTGGACCATTCCGCTGGCCCAGGGGGACTTGCCGGACGAGTCGGGGGAGTACTC
This sequence comes from Streptomyces sp. SCSIO 30461, assembly GCF_037023745.1. Taxonomy (NCBI): domain Bacteria; kingdom Bacillati; phylum Actinomycetota; class Actinomycetes; order Kitasatosporales; family Streptomycetaceae; genus Streptomyces; species Streptomyces sp. SCSIO 30461. Next base: position 7,034,457 of record NZ_CP146101.1, on the reverse strand, counting down.
GGCGTCGGCGCTGTCGTCCCACTGGGGCGATCGCACGCCGCCCGCCACCCTGCCGGGCGGCGCGCCCGCGCCCTGGGCGACGGCCGAGTCGAACACCTATGGGCCGGTTCCCGGGCCGGCGCCGGTCTCCGGGGAGTCCGCGCCCTATCCGGTGACGCTGCCCGGTGGCGCTGCCGCGCCCTGGGCTGCGGCGGAACCGGACACCGGCGCGGAGACGGGCGCCTACCCGGAGGCGGGGACGGAGGCGGCGCAGCCCGAGGACAGCGCCGAGCCCTTCGAGCAGCCTGAAGTCGAGCGGCCTGAAGGCGAACGGCCTGAAGGCGAACGGCCTGAAGGCGAACGGTCTGAAGGCGAACAGCCCGAAGCGGACACCGGTGACACCACCGACGCGGTCCCCACCGAAGCCCAGGCCGAAGCGCGGACCCAAACCCAGGCCGAACCCCAGGCCGAAGCCCGGGTCGAGGACACGCCGTCCGCGTCCGCCGCCTCGCTCTCCCCGCACGGAGACGAGCACCCGACCGCCTCGTACGTCCTGCGTGTCAACGGAGCCGACCGCCCCGTCACGGACGCCTGGGTGGGCGAGTCCCTGCTCTACGTCCTGCGTGAGCGCCTCGGCCTCGCGGGCGCCAAGGACGGCTGCTCGCAGGGCGAGTGCGGCGCGTGCAACGTCCAGGTCGACGGTCGGCTGGTTGCTTCCTGCCTGGTCCCGGCAGCCACGGCGGCAGGGTCCGAGGTCCGCACGGTCGAAGGTCTCGCCGCCGACGGCGAACCGTCCGATGTGCAGCGCGCGCTCGCCGCCTGCGGCGCGGTCCAGTGCGGTTTCTGCATCCCCGGCATGGCCATGACCGTCCACGATCTGCTGGAGGGCAACCACTCCCCCACCGAGCTGGAGACCCGTCAGGCACTGTGCGGCAACCTCTGCCGCTGCTCCGGCTACCGCGGAGTGCTCGACGCCGTACGCCAGGTCGTCGCCGAGCGCGAGGCCATCGCCGAGACTGCCGAGCCCTTCGATCCGGGTGGCGACGTGGTCGCCCGCATCCCGCACCAGGCACCCCCGGGGGCAGGCAGTGTGCAGCCGCTCCACCCGCATGACGGAGGCATGGCGTGAGCAACGACGCGGCCACCACCGCGGCCACATCGACCACCGCGACGCCCTCTGCGGCCGACGGCCCCGGGCAGGAGGCGCCGGCCCACGGACTGGGCGCCTCGCTCCCGCAGGCCGACGCCCGCGCCAAGACCGAGGGCACCTTCCCCTACGCCTCCGACCTGTGGGCGGAAGGCCTGCTGTGGGCAGCGCTCCTGCGCTCCCCGCACCCGCACGCCCGTATCACCGCCATCGACACCTCAGCGGCCGCGGCCATGCCCGGCGTACGGGCCGTCGTCACACACACCGACGTCCCCGGTGACGCGGCCTACGGGCGCAGTGTCGCCGACCGTCCGGTGTTCGCGTCCGATCTGGTCCGCCATCACGGCGAGGCGATCGCCGCCGTCGCAGCCGACCACCCGGACACGGCCAGGCTCGCCGCAGCCGCGATCATGGTCGAGTACGAGGTCCTCGAACCGGTCACCGATCCCGAGCAGGCGTTCTCCGCCGAGCCGCTGCATCCGGACGGCAATCTGATCCGGCACATCCCGCTCAGCTACGGCGACCCCGCGGTGTCCGGCGAGACCGTCGTCGAGGGCTTGTACCGGATCGGCCGCCAGGACCCGGCCCCCATCGGGGCGGAAGCGGGCCTCGCCGTGCCGCGCCCCGACGGCGGTGTGGAGATCTACACCGCTTCCACCGATCCGCACACCGACCGCGATCTGGCCGCAGCCTGCTTCGGGCTGCCGCCCGAGCAGGTCAAGTTGGTCGTCACCGGCGTACCCGGCGCGACCGGCGACCGCGAGGACCCCGGCTTCCAGATCCCGCTCGGGCTGCTGGCGCTCAGGACCGGCTGTCCGGTGAAGCTCACGGCCACTCGCGAGGAGTCCTTCCTCGGCCACGCCCACCGCCATCCCACCCTGCTGCGCTACCGCCACCACGCCGACGGCGAGGGCCGCCTGGTGAAGGTGGAGGCGCAGATCCTGCTGGACGCCGGTGCCTACGCCGACGCCTCGTCGGAGTCCCTGGCAGCCGCCGTGGCCTTCGCCTGCGGACCGTACGTCGTGCCGCACGCCTTCATCGAGGGCTGGGCGGTACGCACCAACAACCCGCCGTCCGGCCATGTGCGGGGCGAGGGCGCGATGCAGGTGTGTGCCGCGTACGAGGCCCAGATGGACAAGCTCGCGGCGAAGCTGGGCCTCGACCCGCTCGACCTGCGGATGCGCAACGTGCTCGCGACCGGCGACCTGCTGCCCACCGGCCAGACGGTCACCTGCCCCGCCCCGGTCGCGGAACTGCTCCAGGCCGTACGTGACTTCCCCCTGCCGGCGCTGCCCCTGGACGCCCCGGAGGACGTCTGGCTGCTCCCGGGCGGCCTCGAGGGTGCGGGCGAACCGGGCGCGGTACGCCGCGGCGTCGGCTATGCGCTCGGCATGGTCCATATGCTCGGGGCCGAGGGCACCGACGAGGTCTCGACGGCGACGGTCAAGGTCCAGGACGGCGTGGCCACGGTCATCTGTGCGGCCGTGGAGACCGGTCAGGGCTTCGCCACACTCGCCCGGCAGATCGTCCAGGAGACGCTGGGCATCGACGAGGTGCACATCGCGCCCGTCGACACCGATCAGCCCCCGGCGGGACCGGCCACCCACGGCCGCCACACCTGGGTCTCGGGCGGTGCGGTGGAGCGGGCCGCGCGGATGGTCCGCACCCAACTGCTCCAGCCGCTGGCCCACAAGTTCGGGATGTCCACCGAGCTGCTCCAGATCACGGACGGCAAGATCACCTCGTATGACGGTGTGCTGTCCACGACCGTCACCGAGGCGATGAACGGCAAGGAGCTCTGGGCGACCGCCCAGTGCCGCCCCCACCCCACCGAGCCGCTGGACGGCCAGGGTCAGGGCGACGCCTTCGTCGGGCTCGCCTTCTGCGCGATCCGTGCGGTGGTGGACGTCGACATCGAGCTCGGTTCCGTGCGCGTGGTCGAGATGGCGGTCGCCCAGGACGTCGGCCGGGTGCTCAATCCGACCCAGCTGGCGGCCCGTATCGAGGCGGGCGTCACCCAGGGCGTCGGCGCGGCCCTCACCGAGAACCTGCGTACGGCCCGCGGTCTGGTCCGCCACCCCGACCTCACCGGCTACGCCCTGCCGACGGCTCTCGACACCCCTGACATCCGTATCGTCTCCCTCGTCGAGGAACGCGACGTGGTCGCCCCCTTCGGGGCCAAGGCCGCCAGCGCGGTGCCGGTCGTCACCTCTCCGGCGGCCATCGCCTCCGCGGTACGCGCCGCCACGGGCCGGCCGGTCAACCGCCTTCCGATCCGCCCCCAGGCGGCGGTGGCTGCGGCAGGGTCGTAGAAGCAGGGCCGTAGAGAGGGGCGGCTCCCTTCGGGGGCGCCGCCCTTCCATGGCGAGCGGTCAAGCGGTCAGGCAGTGGAGACCGTGATCGGATTCGCGCCGATGTGACTCGCTTTGCGGACGAGCGCCTGACGTGCATGTCCAAGCGCCGGGCCGGGGTGGCACACGACTGCAACGCGCCGTTCACGGTGGTTCACACGAGGCATTGTCGTCGGCGCCGAGTGCCTGTCCATAGGTCCCCGGGCGTAGGGCCGATGGACGAGTCAGGTCCGGTCTCGCGACAGGGGCGAATATCGAAGACGCCTCTTACCCTGTGCTCATGACAGCACTCAAGCCACGTGCGGCCGGTACCGCCGCCGAGCTCCTCGACGCGGAGCTCGGCGGCGGTGTTCTCGGCAGCCGCTACCGCGCGCTCAGCGTCGGGATCGTCTCGGTCGTGCTGCTGATCGCCTTCGAGGCGACCGCGGTCGGGACCGCCATGCCGGTCGCCGCGCGGGAGCTGCGCGGGGTCGAGCTGTATGCGTTCGGGTTCTCGGCGGTCTTCACGACGAGCCTGTTCGGCATGGTCGTCGCCGGGCAGTGGGCGGACCGGCGGGGGCCGCTGGGACCGCTCACGGCGGGGATCTCGGCGTTCGCGGCCGGGCTGCTGCTGTGCGGCACGGCGGGCACGATGTGGCTGTTCATCGGAGGCCGGGCCGTCCAGGGACTCGGCGGCGGGTTGGTGATCGTCGCGCTGTACGTCGTCGTCGGGCGGGCGTACCCGCAGCGCCTCCAGCCGGGCGTCCTGGCCGCCTTCGCCGCGAGCTGGGTGATCCCGTCCGTGATCGGACCCCTCGTCGCCGGCACGGTCACCGAACAACTCGGCTGGCGCTGGGTGTTCCTCGGTATACCGACCCTGGTCCTGGTGCCGCTGGTGCTCGCGCTGCCCGCGATCCGGCGGACGGCCTCGGGCCCGGTCGAGGCCGCGGGCGACGACCGGGCGGCGGTGCGCGCCGCCCGCTTCGACGGGCGCCGGATCAGGCTGGCGCTGGCCATCTCGCTCGGCACCGGGCTGATGCAGTACGCCGCGCAGGACCTGCGCCGGCTGTCGCTGCTCCCGGCCGCGGTGGGTGCGGCACTGCTGGTGCCCGCCGTGCGCGGGCTGCTGCCGCGCGGTACCTACCGCGCCGCGCGTGGGCTGCCCTCCGTGGTGTTGCTGCGTGGGATCGCGGCCGGCGCCTTCATCTCCGCGGAGTCCTTCGTCCCGCTGATGCTGGTCACCCAGCGGGGCCTCTCCCCGACCCTGGCCGGGCTCTCGCTCGCGGTGGGCGGTGCGACCTGGGCACTGGGCTCGTTCGTGCAGTCACGCCCGCGTGTCGAGCCGTACCGCGAGCGCCTCGCGGTGGCCGGGATGGTGCTGGTCACGGCGGCCATAGCCGCCGCGCCGACGGTGCTGATCCCGTCCGTGCCGGTGGTGGTCGTGGCCGTGGCCTGGGCATGGGGCTGCTTCGGCATGGGGCTGGTGATCAGCTCCACGAGCGTGCTGCTGCTCAAGCTGTCGCCGCCGGAGGAGTCCGGGACGAACTCGGCGGCGCTCCAGATATCCGACGGCCTGTCCAATGTGCTGCTGCTCGCCACCGGTGGCGCCGCCTTCGCTGCCCTGGGCGGCGGCGCGGTGGGTGCCCACACGGTGACGGCCTCGGTCGCGGCGCAGGGTTCGCACGCTCCGGCCTTCGCGGCGGTGTACGTGCCGATGGCGGTGGTGGCGCTGGTGGGGGTCTGGGTCGCGACGCGGTTGGGGGCGCCGAAAAGTGGCTGACACCGTGTGGTACCGCGCGGTACCGTAGGTGCATGGCTGGTCTCAACCTGAGGTTCACCGAGGAAGAGCTGAACGCCCTGCGCGAGCGCGCCGAGGCGGAAGGCCGGAGCATGCAGTCGTTCGCCCACGACGCGGTCATCCGCGCCATAAACGAACACTCGCGGCTCTTCAACGAAGCCGCAGAGCATGTGCTGAAGGTCAGTGGGGAGCTGAACCGGAGGCTTGCCTGATGCAGTACCTCACTCTTCCCGAGTTGCTCAACCTTGCCGAGCGGCTCGGTGCCGCCGAGGTGCGTGACTACGGGCTCCTCGACTCCGCGCTTGCCCGGCCCCAATCGAGCGTGTTCGGTCAGGACGCGTATCCGGACGTGTGGCAGAAGGCGGCCGCACTGATGGAGTCACTTGCCCGCAACCATGCCCTGGTCGACGGCAACAAGCGTCTGTCCTGGTATGCCACCTGGGTCTTCCTGCACATGAACGGCCATCCGCTGGATGCGGAGTTCGATGTGGACGAGGCCGAGCAGTTCGTCCTGGACGTGTGTCAGGGCATGCTCGACGTTCCCAAGATCGCGGCGCAGCTGCCGCGGTTCGCGCGCTGACGCGCGGTCTGTGACGCTCACCGCACCTGCGGGGGACGCGCCCCGGTTCGGCCGGGTCGGGCGCAGGGCCACCGATAGGGTGGCCCGGTTGTCGTACGACCGCACGTAGACCCGAGCGCCCGAACCGGAGACCGTGACTACCACCGCCTCGCACTCCCACCACCTCTCACCCGCCTTCCCCGGCCGCGCCCCCTGGGGCACCGCCAGCAAGCTGCGTGCCTGGCAGCAGGGCGCCATGGACAAGTACATCCAGGAGCAGCCCCGAGACTTCCTGGCGGTCGCGACCCCAGGCGCCGGTAAGACGACCTTCGCGCTCACCCTCGCGTCCTGGCTGCTGCACCACCATGTCGTGCAGCAGATCACCGTCGTGGCGCCGACCGAGCACCTCAAGAAGCAGTGGGCGGCGGCGGCGGCGCGGATCGGGATCAAGCTGGATCCCGACTACAGCGCGGGCCCGTTGAGCAAGGAGTACGACGGCATCGCGATCACCTACGCGGGTGTCGGCGTGCGCCCGATGCTGCACCGCAACCGCAGCGAGCAGCGCAAGACCCTCGTCATCCTCGACGAGATCCACCACGCCGGGGACTCCAAGTCCTGGGGCGAGGCCTGCCTCGAGGCGTTCGAGCCGGCGACCCGCCGCCTCGCGCTCACGGGTACGCCCTTCCGTTCCGACACCAACCCGATCCCTTTCGTCACCTACGAGGAGGGCAACGACGGGATCCGGCGGTCCGCCGCCGACTACACCTACGGATACGGGAACGCGCTCGCCGACAACGTCGTGCGGCCCGTCATCTTCCTCTCCTACAGCGGCAACATGCGCTGGCGTACCAAGGCGGGCGACGAGATCGCCGCCAGGCTCGGCGAGCCGATGACCAAGGACGCCGTCTCGCAGGCATGGCGCACCGCGCTCGATCCGCGCGGCGAGTGGATGCCGAACGTGCTGCGTGCCGCGGACCAGCGGCTGGGCGAGGTCAGGAAGTCGATCCCGGACGCGGGCGGCCTGGTCATCGCGTCCGACCAGGATTCTGCGCGGGCGTACGCCAAGCTGATCCGGGACATCACCGGTACCAAGGCGACCGTCGTGCTGTCCGACGACACGGGCGCGTCGAAGCGGATCGACGAGTTCAGCGAGAACGACGATCGCTGGATGGTCGCCGTCCGGATGGTGTCCGAAGGCGTCGACGTGCCCCGTCTCGCGGTCGGGGTCTACGCCACCACGATCTCCACACCGCTGTTCTTCGCACAGGCCGTGGGCCGTTTCGTACGATCCAGGCGGCGCGGCGAGACCGCCTCCGTGTTCCTGCCGACCATCCCCATGCTCCTCGGCTTCGCCAACGAGATGGAGGTCGAGCGCGACCATGTGCTCGACCGGCCGAAGAAGGACGGCGATGAGGACCCGTACGCCGAGTCCGAGAAGGAGATGGACGAGGCCAACAAGGAGCAGGACGAGGACACCGGCGAGCAGGACATGCTGCCCTTCGAGGCGTTGGAGTCCGACGCGGTCTTCGACCGGGTGATGTACAACGGCGCCGAGTTCGGTATGCAGGCGCACCCCGGAAGCGAGGAGGAGCAGGACTATCTCGGTATCCCGGGGCTGCTCGAACCGGACCAGGTGCAGATGCTGCTCCAGAAGCGGCAGGCCCGCCAGATCGCGCACAGCCGCAAGAAGCCGGACGCAGAGGCCGACCTGCTCGAACTGCCGGCCGAGCGGCGGCCCGTGGTCTCGCACAAGGAGCTGCTGGAGCTGCGCAAACAGCTCAATACCATGGTCGCCGCTTATGTGCACCAGAGCGGAAAGCCGCACGGTGTGATCCACACCGAGCTGCGGCGGGTGTGTGGTGGGCCGCCGAGCGCGGAGGCGACGGCGGGTCAGATTCGCGAGCGCATCAAGAAGGTGCAGGAGTGGGCCACCCGCATGCGGTGACCCCACTCGCGCTCGGCGAGGCGGTCGTACGGCAGCTCCTGTAGGCGGTGAGGTTCGTGCGGCCGCTCCGGCAGACGGCGCCGCCGCCGGGCCGCCCTCCTCTCGGGCGAGGCGCGCGCAAGCGGTTCGGGCAACCCCGAAACACTCGCGCGCCCCGTCCGGCACCCACGCGACCCGCTCGGTGCGCCTGGCGTACGAGACGTCCCGGAGCAGCCCCCATGTGCGCCGCACCGGTCGGCGGACAGCGGATGCCGACCGCCGCATGTCCCCGGCTCCGCCCGGATTCTGGACGAGGTCTTCCGCTCAGCGGAGCCTGTCGCTACATTCCCCGCATTGACAACGCCCCGTGGCAGCGCCGCCGCGGAGCGCAGCCGGTGTGCCACCATCCCCGGCGGCCTCTCCGTGCGTGCGGTTTGCTCCATAGGGACCGGTCCCGCCGAACGGTCCGCGAGAGCGCTGCCGCTACTCACTCCGAAGACGAAGGAGGGGGCGTCGTGACCGCGGAGACCTCCCAGACGCTCGACCGGGGACTGCGCGTCCTCAAGCTGCTCGCCGACACCGACCACGGCCTGACCGTCACCGAGCTGTCCAACCGGCTCGGGGTCAACAGGACGGTCGTCTACCGGTTGCTCGCCACGCTGGAACAGCATGCCCTCGTCCGCCGCGACCTGGGCGGTCGGGCCCGGGTGGGACTCGGCGTGCTGCGCCTGGGCCGCCAGGTGCACCCGCTGGTACGGGAGGCGGCGATGCCCGCGCTGCGCTCGCTCGCCGAGGACATAGGTGCCACCGCGCATCTGACCCTGGTCGATGGGGCGGAGGCGCTCGCCGTCGCGGTCGTCGAACCGACCTGGACGGACTACCACGTGGCGTACCGGGCGGGGTTCCGGCACCCTCTGGACCGCGGCGCGGCCGGCAAGGCGATACTCTCCGCCCGCCAGGGGGGACTCACCGAGCCGGTGTGCACCCTCACCCACGGGGAACTCGAGGCGGGCGCGAGCGGCGCCGCCGCGCCGCTGATCGGGGTGACCGGCATCGAGGGCAGCGTCGGTGTCGTCATGCTCGCCGAGGCCGTACCGGAGCGGGTGGGCCCCCGGGTGGTCGAGGCGGCCCGCGAGGTGGCCGAAGCGCTCCGCTGACCGCGGAGCCCGGGGCCGGGCTCGTCGCCCCGTCCGGTGCCGCTAGATTGACACCGTGTTCCTCTCTCGCCTCCCGCGCCCCTGGGCTCTCGCCGTCTGCGCCGTTCCCGTCGCCGCGCTGCTCGCGGTCGCCGGGCTCGCACCGTTGCCGTTCGCCCTGGCGCAGCCGGGCCAGACCACCAATGTGCTGGGATCGGACCACGGCAAGCAGGTGATCACCATCTCCGGCGTGCCCACCCGGCAGCCGGAGGGGGCGCTGCGCATGACGACGATCATGGCGACCGGGCCGTCCGCCGAAGTGGACTTCGGCGATGTGGTGGATGCGTGGTTCCGCAGTGACCGCGCGGTGCTGCCGCGTGACGCCGTCTACCCGCCCGGGCAGTCCGACCGGGAGATCGAGAAGTACAACACCGCCGAGATGGTGAAGTCCCAGAACAGCGCGGTGCAGGCGGCGCTCGGCTACCTCGAAGAGAATCCCGCGAAGGTGAAGGTCACCCTGAACCTCGCGGATGTGGGCGGCCCGAGTGCCGGACTGCTCTTCGCGCTCGGCATCATCGACAAGATCGAAGGCAATGGCTCGGGCGGGGACCTGACCGGCGGACGCGACATCGCGGGCACCGGCACGATCACCCCCGAAGGCGAGGTCGGCGCCGTCGGCGGGGTGGCCCTCAAGACCCAGGCCGCGGCCCGGGACGGGGCGAAGGTCTTCCTCGTACCCAAGGCGGAGTGCATGGACGCCCACGCCGAGGCGCCCGAGAACATGCGGCTGATCCCCGTGACGACGCTCAAGGACACCGTGGAGGCGCTGCGACTGCTGGACCGGGGATCGGACAAGGTCCCGACCTGCTGAGGTCCGGGGTGAGCGCTGCGCACCGGGTTCGCGGGCGGCACCCGCCTGCCAGGCCGCAGCTCAGTGGCGGGCATCCGCCGCCGCCTGCTCCACCAGCGGGATGACCCGCAGCGGCACCGGGTTCTCCATCACGATCGCCGTCGACGCCCGCACGATCCCCTCGAAGCCGACCACCCGGTCGATCACCCTCTGGAGGTCCGCGTTGGAGCGGGCGACCAGTCGGCAGAGCATGTCGCCGTGGCCGGTCGTCGTGTGCAGCTCCAGCACCTCGGGGACGGTCGCCAGATGGGCTCGCACATCCGTGCCCTCGCCCTGCTTGATCTCCAGCGTCGCGAACGCCGTCACCGGATACCCGAGGGCCGCCGGGTCCACATCGGGCCCGAAGCCCCGGATGACCCCACTGGACCGGAGGCGGTCGAGACGTGCCTGGACCGTGCCCCGGGCCACCCCCAGACGACGGGAGGCCTCCAGCACGCCGATGCGGGGTTCACGTGCCAGCAGCACGATCAGTCTGCCGTCCAGCTGATCAATCGTCATCGAAGACCCTCCGGATGGTCATCATGTACAGATCGTCCGAACATTTCGGACGGCTGCTGGGCAGATTGCCCAGCACACAAACAGACTATTGCGCAGCTTGTGGATCGGCGGGAGTCTGCGGCCATGACTGAGATCCAGGAACAGACCCCTCACACCGCACGGCAGGCCGACCCCTTCCCGGTGAAGGGAATGGACGCGGTCGTCTTCGCCGTGGGCAACGCCAAGCAGGCCGCGCACTACTACTCCACCGCCTTCGGCATGAAGCTCGTCGCGTACTCCGGACCGGAGAACGGCAGCCGCGAGACCGCCTCGTACGTCCTCACGAACGGCGCGGCGCGCTTCGTTCTGACCTCGGTCATCAAGCCGTCCACCGACCGGGGCCGCTTCCTCGCGGACCACGTCGCCGAGCACGGCGACGGTGTCGTCGACCTTGCCATCGAGGTGCCGGACGCCCGGGCCGCGTACGAGTACGCCGTTGCGCACGGCGCCCGCGGCATCGAGGAGCCGTACGAGGTCAAGGACGAGAACGGGACCGTGGTGCTCGCCGCCATCGCCACCTACGGCAAGACCCGCCACACCCTCGTGGACCGCTCCGGTTACGACGGCCCCTACCTGCCCGGTTTCGTCGCCGTCGAGCCGATGGTGGCGCCCCCGGCCAAGCGCACTTTCCAGGCCATCGACCACTGCGTGGGCAACGTCGAGCTCGGCCGGATGAACGAGTGGGTGGAGTTCTACAACAACGTCATGGGCTTCACCAACATGAAGGAGTTCGTCGGCGACGACATCGCGACCGAGTACTCGGCGCTGATGTCGAAGGTCGTCGCGGACGGCACCCTCAAGGTGAAGTTCCCGATCAACGAGCCCGCCATCGCCAAGAAGAAGTCGCAGATCGACGAGTACCTGGAGTTCTACGGTGGCGCGGGTGTGCAGCACATCGCACTCGCCACGAACGACATCGTGGAGACGGTGCGCACGATGCGCGCGGCCGGCGTGCAGTTCCTGGACACGCCCGACTCGTACTACGACACCCTCGGCGAATGGGTCGGTGACACCCGGGTCCCGATCGAGACCCTCCGCGAGCTGAAGATCCTCGCCGACCGCGACGAGGACGGGTATCTGCTCCAGATCTTCACCAAGCCGGTCCAGGACCGGCCGACCGTGTTCTTCGAGCTCATCGAGCGGCATGGGTCGATGGGCTTCGGCAAGGGCAACTTCAAGGCCCTGTTCGAGGCCATCGAGCGCGAGCAGGCCAAGCGGGGCAACCTGTAGGGCCCGAGCCGGTGGACGCGGCAGGGAGGGGCGGGGAGTGATCCCCGCCCCTCCCTGCCCGCCTACCGCGGCGCGTCGGTACCCGCGGGGGCGGGCCGGGGGACCGGCTGGGCGGGCGGGAGTTGCGGCAGGGGTGAACCGGCTGCCTCAGCCGCCCCGGCCGCCGGGGGGCGGGGTGCGGCAACCGGTCGCGAGGGCGGCAGCGGCTGCGACGGCGCCTGCGCTGGTGGCGGGGGCGCGGCGGGGCCGGATGCCGCGGCGGCCGGCACCGAGGTCTGCGGGCTCGGGCTTGAGGTCACCGCAGGCGTCGCCTGTCGGCCACGGGCCGGACTCGTGGACTCGCCGGTCACGGGAGGGTGAGTCCCCGGGGCCGCCGGGCTCCGCTGCGATGTCCCACGGCCCCGGTCCTGCTCGCCACCTCGGTCGGCCGGCGCGTTCCCTTCCCGCTGCTCCTGCCGCTCGCTCTGCGCGTACCGCTCCTCGTCCCTCCCGTCCGCTTCCTCGCCACCCTCGCCTTCCCCGCCCTCGTACCTCCCGGTGATGTCATCCGGCGGGTTGTCCATCGGCGCCTCGCCCAGCTCCGCCAGTGCCGTCTCCGCCCGCCCTGCCAGCAGCGGCGAGAAGTACGGGTTGATGCGCAGTGCCTCGGCGAGGTGGCGCCTGGCCGGACCGCTCTCGCCCAGCGAGCGCTCGATCTCGCCCTGGTGGTACGAGAAGAGCGCGCTGCGGATGCCGATCGCCCGCGCCCGTTTCGCGTACTCCAGGCCTTCCTGCCCGCGCCCCGCCCGGTGCAGCGCCCACCCGAGCGCGTCCGCGACGAACGCGTTGCGCGCCCCGCGGTCCCACTCGGCCTTCAGCCGGCGTGCCGCGGACGCCGCGTCCCCGTGGTCAGCCTCGTAGCGTCCGAGTACGAGTTCCTCATTCACCCCGTACTCCCGCGCCAGAGCGGCCCGGGTGCGCAGCAGCGCGTACGCGGTGCGCGCGTCCCCGCCGAGCCCCAGGGCGTCGTACAACTCGCCCGCCTCGAGCGCGTACTCCGGCAGGGGCGCGGCCCGCAGCGCACGCTCGTAGTCCTGGAGCGCCTCGTCGGAGCGGCCGAGACCGGCCAGGGCGCGGGCCCGGCCCGCCAGCGCGGCGTGGTTCTCAGGATCGGCCCGCAGCGCCGAGTTGTAGTAGCCGACGGCGTCCCCCAGCTCTCCCTGCTCCCAGGAGAGTTCACCGAGCCGGTGCAGGGCGGTGGACCGTTCCGCCTTGCCGCCCACGCGGGTCATCGCCTCGTACGCCTTCGCCGCCGCGTCCTCACGGCCGCCGTGGTCGCGGTAGGACTGCGCGGACCTGGTCAGCGTCGGCGCGGTGCCCGGCCGCAGCTTCTCCAGCTGGGCCACGGCCTTCGCGACGGCCGCGTAGTCGCCCAGACCGCTGTACGCGTCGATCAGCTGCGGGTAGACGGCCCAGCGCTTCGGCATCCGGGCCCGCACGCCCTCGGCCCAGCGCTGTGCCGAGGGGTAGTCCCGGCGGGCGTTGGCCAGCGCGGCCATGCCCAGCTCCGCGTCCGCGTTCCCGTTCCTGGCGGGCAGCACCTCAAGCGAACGCTCCAGGGCCTGCTGCGCCTTGGGATAGTCCTCCCATCTGCCGAGCATCTCCGCCCGCTCCACATAGGCGGAGCCGAGCACCGCCCAGGCCACCTCGTCGCCCGGGCGCGAGCGCACCCAGCGCTCCCGGTCCGAGATCAGTGCCGACAGATCGCCCAGCGACGCCGGCGCCCCCTCGTCCGCGGCGAGCATGGCCCGCGCGGCGGGGCCCGACGCGGGCGGCGGCGCGCCCGTCCCAGGACCGAAGACCAGGACTCCGGCAACCAGTCCCGCGGCGACCAGCGTACCGATCGCGGCATTCCTGATATTTGGTGCAAATCTTGTCGTCATGCGATCACTTTGAAGGAGGGGCCATCGGATACGAAGAGCACACCCGGTGCAGCGAACCGGATCGCGGACGGGTTCACACCGATGGCCCCCGGTGCAAGGCTGGGATCATGGACGATCTCCTCTCCCGGCTCGTGTCCGGGCTGCGAACGGGGCTCCAGGCCGACGCCCTGATCACCGACCCGGACGTCACCGCCTCCTATGCCAACGACATGGCGAGCTTCTGCGAGGCGGGCACCCCCGCCGTCGTCGTTCTGCCGCGCACCGCCGAACAGGTGCAGCACGTCATGCGCATCGCGACCGCGCTGCGCGTTCCGGTCGTCCCCCAGGGAGCGCGCACAGGACTCTCCGGCGGAGCCAACGCCTCCGACGGCTGCATCGTGCTGTCACTCGTCAGGATGGACCGCATCCTGGAGATCAACCCCGTCGACCGGATCGCGGTGGTCGAACCGGGTGTCGTCAACGCCGCGCTCAGCCGCGCCGCCGCCGAGCACGGGCTCACCTACCCGCCCGACCCGTCCAGCTGGGAGACGTGCACCATCGGCGGCAATATCGGTACCGCCTCCGGCGGGCTGTGCTGCGTCAAGTACGGGGCCACCGCCGAGTACGTGCTCGGACTCGACGTCGTACTCGCCGACGGACGGCTGCTCAGCACCGGCCGGCGCACCGCCAAGGGCGTCGCCGGATACGACCTCCCCCGGCTGTTCGTCGGCTCGGAAGGCAGCCTCGGCATCGTCGTCAAGGCGGTACTCGCACTCCGGCCGCAGCCACCGCGGCAGCTCGCGCTCGCCGCCGAGTTCGCCTCGGCCGGAGCCGCCTGCGAAGCGGTCTGCGCCATCATGGAGCGGGGGCACACCCCCTCGCTCCTCGAACTCATGGACCGTACGACCATCCATGCCGTGAACCGGCTGGCGCAGATGGGTCTCCCCGACAGCACGGAGGCACTGCTCCTCGTGGCCTTCGACACCCCCGACCCGGCGGCGGACCTGGCCGCGGTCGGCGAGCTGTGCGCCGCGGCCGGCGCCACCCAGGTCGTGCCCGCCGAGGACGCCGCCGAGTCCGAACTGCTGCTCCAGGCACGCAGGCTCGCGCTCCCCGCGCTGGAGGCCGTCAAGTCCGCGACGATGATCGATGACGTCTGCGTACCCCGGACCCGGTTGGCCGAGATGCTCGACGGCACAGCCGTCATCGCCGAGAAGTACGGGCTCACCATCGGCGTCTGCGCCCACGCGGGCGACGGCAACACCCACCCGGTCGTCTGCTTCGACCACGCCGATGCCGACGAGTCCCGGCGGGCCCGGGACTCCTTCGACGAGATCATGGCCCTCGGTCTCGAACTGGGCGGCACCATCACCGGCGAGCACGGCGTGGGGGTGCTGAAGAAGGAGTGGCTGGCCCGCGAACTGGGGCCGGTCGGCATCGAGTTGCAGCGCGGTATCAAGCAGGTCTTCGACCCGTTGGGCATCCTCAACCCGGGCAAGGTCTTCTGAGGCCACGACGATCCGCTGAGGTGCCGACCGGCGTCGTGCCGTCGACGACCGGGCCGTGCCGCCGTCGCCCAGCGACCGGTTCGGCGACCGGGTCCCGCCACACCTGCCGTGGACCGGACCCGGGCCGGTCCACGGCAACGGCCGCCTCGCCTACGCCTCGCCGTCCTGCGCGTCCTCCCGCAGGGGTGCCGCCGCCAGCAGCTCGGCGAGCGCGTCGTCGATACCGAAGCTCTCGGCCTCCGTGCCCGGCGGCACCGCCCGCAGGGTCCGCTCCAGCCAGGCGGCGACCTGCGCGGCAGGTGCCTCCAGCAGAGCGTCCCCGTCCGGAGAGGTCAGCGCTATCAGGATGACGCTGCGCTCGTCCACTTTGGTGGGCCAGATTCGCACATCACCGTGCCCGCTCGGCCTGAAGACCCCCTCGACCAGCAGCTCCCGGGCGAAGGCCCAGTCCACCGGGCGGTCGGAGCCGATATGGAAGGTGATGTGCACGGCGTACGGATCTGCCGTGCGGTAGGTCAGTCTTGCCGGCACGGGCACGCTCTGCTCCGGCGACAGCACCAGCTTGAGCTCCAGCTCGCGTTCCACCACGGTGTGCATGAGAGTGCACTTCCTTTCCTGGTACGAGGCCCCGGAGCGGGCCACGCAGGGAGAGAGCGCCTTCCCCGCCGACTATTACGTGACTTCGGCCAACAACTTCTCAGTGACTTCGGACACGGCCACCACACTGGCGCAGAGCGTTACCGGAAAGTGGGCCTTATCGGTGGACAGGCCCAGGGCGGGGCGGCGGTCTGATAGATGTGGACCCTGAATCAATGCCTCCAGGCCCTCCAGGAGATACGGGACCACGGTGATGAGCGCCCCAACCCCGGCGACCGGCGACGGCAGCCCCGCAGCCGGCTTCTATCCAGATCCGTCCATCCCCGGCTATGTCCGGTACTGGAGCGGTGTGGCGTGGGTGCCCGGCACGAGCCGCCCGGCGCCCGGCAACGGCGCGCCGCTGCCCACGCCACCGTCCGGTGAGCCGACCGCGCCGTCGGCGGCCGGTACGGCGTCGCCGCAGGCTCCGGGCCCGGCTTCGTTGGAAGAGACCGGGCCTGTCTTCCTGGACGAGGACCCGGCCGGAGGTGAGCCCGTGTCCGTCTGGCAGGCCGACGCCTCCCAGCAGTCGGGCTTCGGCGGCGACCGGGACCGCAGGGTCTCGTGGGGGACCGCGGCCCAGGACCCGCGCCGGGACGCGGCCGGTGCGGTCGGTACCCCCGCCGCCTCGCCGGAGGGACCCTCCGCGCCATCGCCCGCGGAGGCGTGGAGTCCCGCCGCCGCCCGGGAGGCACGGGCGGCGGCAGCGGCCGGTGCGGCTGTGCCGCCCCGTGCTCGGTTCGACCGTCCGGTCGAACCTGCGGCCGAGGGCGCCGCGCCCGACTCCGCGGTGGATCCGTCCGGGGGCGCTCTACCGGGCATGCGGAGTGTGGGTGGTGATGCCGGGGGCGGTGAAGGTTCCGTGCCCTTCCCCGACGGGACCACCAAGCTGCGGGCACAGCAGCCGAAGGGGGACACCGCGCCTGCAGAGGGCACGATGACGATCCGTACGATGACGCCGCAGCAGCCGGGGCAGCCCACCCGGCAGGGAGCCGAGCCCAGGCCCCAGCAGCCGGTCTCCGCGGCGCAGACGGCCCAGTCCGCGGCACAGGGCCCGGCGGCCGCACCGGAGCGCCCCCAAGCCCGGCAACCGGCTCCGGACCGTTCGCAGACTCAGGCTCCGGCCCAGGTCCCGCCTCAGCAGCAGGTACCACCGGTCAGTGCCGGAGAAGGCGGCGGTGCCGCGTCCTGGGCGCAGCAGGTGCACCAACTGGCCCAGGTCCAGGACCCGCAGGAGGCCGAACGGCAGCCGGTCACGCCCTGGAAGCCGCCGGTCAGCGACCCGTTCCTGCAAGCCGCGCAGGCCCAGGCTTCGGCCAGGCCGGCCGCGCTGGGCAAGCGGGTCGTCGCCCGACTGATCGACACCGCTGTGCTGGGTGCGGTCGTAGGGGCGGTGGCCTACCCCCTCGTCTCCAGAGCCCTGACACACATCGACGAGAAGATCGAGGAGGCGAGGCTCTCGGGTGAGACCGTCACCGTCTATCTCGTCGATGCGACGACGAGCCTGATGTTCGGTCTCGCACTGGTCGCGCTGCTGCTGCTCGGCACGCTGTACGAGGCGCTGCCTACGGCCAAGTGGGGCCGCACGCTCGGGAAGAAGCTGATGGGCCTGGATGTGCGGCACATCGAGACCCACGAGTCGCCCGACTTCATGGCCGCGCTGGTGCGTTGGCTGGTGCACGGAGTGCTGGGCGTGCTGCTGATCGGCGTCGTCAATGTGCTCTGGTGTGTGTTCGACCGGCCGTGGCGGCAGTGCTGGCACGACAAGATGGCGCACACCTTCGTCGCCGGTTCGCCTGACTGATCGCGGGTCGCTTCCCCCGGCTCCTGTGGGCCCGGAGCGGCCCCCAGGCTCGGCCGCTGTGGGCCTGGGGAGGCCCATGCGTCAATCCGTCATGCGGCGGCCATCCCCCGAACGGCCTAGGAGGCGTTGCGCCGCCTCACCGGGCGGGGTGCACTGGCCCCCATGAGCAACGATCAGCCGCCGCCCGGACAGCAGCCCGACGACGACCCCTTCCGCAAGAAGGACCAGGGCCCCCCGCCCGGTGGGCCTCCTCCCGGAGGTACCCCGCCTCCCGGTGGCACCCCGCCTCCCGGAGGGGGCGGCCCTTACGGCACGCCGCCCCCCGGCTCCCCTTACGGAGGAGCGGGTGGTATGCCCCCGCCGCCACCCCCGTATGGCACGGGTGCCTACGGGGGCGACCCCTACGGCCGTCCCGACCCGCTCCACGGGATGCCGCCGCTCGCCGACTCGGCCCGGCGCATCGTGGCCCGGTTGATCGACTGGCTGATCGTGGTGATCCCGCTGGCGTTCATCGCCATTCCGTTCGGGACCTACGACACGAGCCGGGTGGAGGACTTCGGCGACTGGGTCACCCAGTACAACAGCGGCGGATCGTGGATCTACCAGATCATCACCATCCTGGCGTTCGTGCTCTATGACGCCCTGATGGTCAATCAGAGCGGTCAGACGCTGGGCAAGAAGCTGATGAAGATGCGCGTCGCGATGCTGAACGACGGCAGCACGCCGGACTTCGGCTCCGCACTGGTGCGCTCGGCCGTGCTCTGGCTGCCGGCGTTGCTGTGCTGCCCCTGCGTCTGGCTGCTGATCCTGCTGATCATGATCCTGGTCGACAAGCCCTACAAGCAGGGTCTCCACGACAAGGCGGCCAAGACGGTGGTGGTGTCAACGACGCAGTGAGTGCACGGGGGCGGCAGGCTCGGCGGCGGTCCCGGCGCTCCTGGAACCACCGGCACTCCCGGGAACGGCGGCGCCACGATGCGGACGCATCGTGTGCGCCGCCTTCGTGTCGGCGGGCACCGGCAGCGGTACGGTCATGGCGACCAGCAGGCCGAGCGCGAGCGCGGCTATGCCGATGACGGCGATGCCGATCCCCGCGGTGGTGCGGGAGAGCAGCAGCATGGCGATGGTCGCGATGACGACGGTGGCCGAACCGTAGGCGAGCTGTGCGGCAGTAGGACGCGGCATGGCGGGTTCCGCCCCTCGGAGCATCGATTCATGGGATTGTCGCTGTGCGGGCTCGTCTGGCGGCCCTTACGAGGGTGGATGCCCGAGCCGAACCGCTGGTAAGCGTGACCTAACCCACGGTGCCGGTGCACTGGGGGCGCATGGAGTCACCCGTTCCGAGTGCTGGACGGTTCGGTGCGCCTTCTGCTGACCGGGGCTTCCTCGGCATCGCGAGGAGCAATAGGGTTTTCCCTTGTCTTCGGAGCCTCGACCCGTCCGCATACCGGAAGAGCGCTCCTACATAGTGCAGTTGGCTTGCACAAGTCAAGGTCTGTCTTTTCCCCGGTGACTCCGATCGAATGTCGTCACTTGTGACGCGCAACCGCCCGCGGACCCTCCCCACACTCTCAGGTTCCGCGATGACGCGGGCGCGGGGGAGGACACCATCAAGTGACCAGCAATCGACGGGCGATCAGAGCATCCGCGATATTCGTGGCTCTCGCCGCGACCGGCGCGACGGCCTCGGCGTTCACCGTGGCCCAGGCCGACGGCACCAACTCGCCGGCAGGCATCGAGCGCCACGACCCGGCTCCGGGCGCGGCCCCGGAGGCCGGCGAGAAGAACCATGTGGACCACGACCTCGACGGTCCGTTCAGCAAGCAGCAGGAGCAGGAGCGCAAGGCGGCTCTGGAGCGCGTGCTGTCCGGCGACGCGACCGTGCAGAGGCGCGGTCAGTCGCAGGTCGTCAAGCTCGGCAAGAAGAAGTACGTCGAGCTCGGGCGTGAGAAGACCGACAAGATCTTCACGATCCTGGTGGAGTTCGGCGACAAGGTCGACGACACCACGATGTTCGACCCGGACGGCGACGGCCCGGAGCCCGCGGTCAAGAAGTACGGCGGCACCGCCGGTCCGCTGCACAACAAGATCGCCCAGCCGGACCGCAAGGTCGACAACTCCACGGCCTGGCAGAAGGACTACAACCGGGCCCACTTCCAGGACCTGTACTTCGGCAAGGGCAAGGACAAGAAGGGCAACACCAAGCACTCGCTGAAGACCTACTACGAGCGTGCTTCCTCCGGCCGTTACTCGGTCGAGGGCACCGTCTCGGACTGGGTCAAGGTCGAGTACAACGAGGCCCGCTACGGCTCGAACTACTGCGGCCAGTCGAACTGCTCCAACGTCTGGGACGCGGTCAAGGACGGCGTCAACGCCTGGACCGCCGACCAGAAGGCCAAGGGCAAGTCCGACGCCGAGATCAAGAAGCAGCTGTCCGAGTACGACAAGTGGGACCGCTACGACTTCGACGGTGACGGCGAGTTCAACGAGCCCGACGGCTACATCGACCACTTCCAGATCGTCCACGCGGGCGAGGACGAGTCGGCCGGTGGCGGCGCCGAGGGCGAGAACGCCCTGTGGGCCCACCGCTGGTACGCCTACGGCACCAACGCGGGCAAGACCGGTCCGGACAACAACCGCGCCGGCGGTACCCAGATCGGCACGTCCGGCATCTGGGTCGGCGACTACACCATGCAGCCCGAGAACGGCGGCCTCGGTGTCTTCGCCCACGAGTACGGCCACGACCTCGGTCTGCCGGACCTGTACGACACCAACGGCGGCGACAACTCCACCGGCTTCTGGTCCCTGATGTCCTCCGGTTCCTGGCTGGGCACCGGCAAGGACAGCATCGGCGACATGCCGGGCGAGATGGATGCCTGGAGCAAGCTCCAGCTCGGCTGGCTGAACTACACCAAGGCCACGGCGGGCAAGAACTCCACCCACAAGCTGGGTGTGGCGGCGTACAACACCAAGAACCCGCAGGCTCTGGTCGTCGAGCTGCCCAAGAAGAAGAAGACCACCTCCGTCGTGGCGCCCGCCGAGGGCTCCAAGCAGTGGTGGAGCGACATGGGTGACGACCTCAAGAACACCCTCACACGCTCCGTGGACCTCACGGGCAAGTCCAAGGCTTCGCTGGAGCTCTCGGGCTGGTGGGACATCGAGGCCGACTACGACTACCTCTACACGGAGGTGTCGACGGACGGTGGCGCCACCTGGACCTCGATCGACGGTACGGCCGACGGCAAGGCGATCACCCGTGACGCCAGCGACGCCCCGGCGCTGACCGGTGTCTCGGGCGCGTACAAGAAGCTCGCCTACTCGCTGGACGCCTACGCCGGCAAGAAGGTCGACGTCCGCTTCCGCTACCAGACGGACGGCGGCGCGGGCGGCAAGGGCTTCGCGGCCGACGCGATCACCGTCAACGCCGACGGTGCCGCGCTGTTCTCGGACGGTGCCGAGGGCGACGACGCCGGCTGGACCGCGAAGGGCTTCTCCCGCATCGGCGAGTCCTTCACCAACGAGTACGAGCAGTACTACCTTGCCGAGAACCGCCAGTACGTCTCGTACGACGGCACTCTCAAGGTCGGCCCGTACAACTTCGGCTTCAAGGCGCCGAAGGACGGCTGGGTCGAGCACTACCCGTACCAGAACGGTCTGCTGATCTGGAAGTGGGACCTGTCCCAGAAGGACAACAACACCAGCCAGCACCCGGGCGAGGGTCTGATCCTTCCGGTCGACGCCAACGCCACCCCGCTGAAGTGGGCCGACGGCACGCTGATGCGCAACCGCATCCAGTCGTTCGACTCGACCTTCAGCACCTACCGCTCGGACACCGTCACGCTGCACAAGGCTGATGTCGAGCGCCGCATCGGCTCGCACGCGGGCAACCCGGTGTTCGACGACGGCAAGGGTGTCTACTGGTACAAGGAGAACCCGGCCGCTGGTGTGCAGGTTACTGACACCAACACCCGGATCTCGATCGTCAAGGAGCCGAAGTCCGGCGAGACGATCACCGTGAAGGTTGGCCCTTCCAAGAAGTAGTCAGTAAAACCGCAGGTCAAACCATGATCGGCCGTCGCCCCCTAGCGGGCGGCGGCCGATCGTGTTTAGGTGCCTCTGACCACCTTCTTATTGACAGCGAGCCCACGGGGGAGTGACAGGGGATGCCCAGCGGAGGATTCTGCAAGATGCCGGGCGGCAGTGTCGTGGTAGCCATCGGCCTGCCGGACCCGGCCGACAGCGGCCGTACGGTACGGGTGCTGGTGCACGCGGCGAACCGGGCTCGCGCCCTGACCCGGCTGCGGAACCTGGGACTGCGTGCGGTGTATCTGCGAGGGAACTCGGAGCCGCCGACCCCGGACGAGATCACCGCGGTGCTGCACCATCCGGACGGGCTGCTCTGGCGCACCCACGAGGGCATCGCCGGGCAGCAGGAGCTCTGGCATCCGATACGGGCGCTGCTGCGGCCGGCGGGCAGCGCGTAGGCACTCCGCGGGAAGCGCGCCGCCGGGTGCGGTGCCTGGGGCCCCCGGACGGAGTCCGGGGGACGGGTCCGCCCCGTCGCGGGAAGCGCGCCGTGGCGGACCAGAGGACCGGAAGGCCGCCCCCCGGGGAAGCCGGGCCCGTGGCCCGTGCCCGGTGCGTGGTGATCGGAAGCACTGGTGGCCGTGCGGCCCGGCGGTCAGACCACCGGCTTCCCCACCAGCTCCACACCGGCCTCGCGCATCTCCCGCAGCGCTCGTGCCACGGTCTCCTCCGCGACGCCCGCGGTGAGATCCAGCAGGACCTGCGTACGGAAGCCCGCTCGTACGGCGTCCAGGGCCGTCGCCCGTACGCAGTGGTCGGTCGCGATGCCGACCACGTCTATCTCGCTGACATCCCGGGCCCGCAGCCACTCGGCCAGCGTCACCCCGTTCTCGTCGGTCCCCTCGAAACCGCTGTACGCAGCCTCGTAGGCACCCTTGTCGAAGACCGCCTCGATGGAGCCGCTGGCGACCGCGGGGGCGAAGTTCGGGTGGAAGCTCGCCCCCTCCGTGCCGGCCACGCAGTGCGCCGGCCAGGAATCGACGTAGTCCGGCTGCTCGGCGAAGTGCGCGCCAGGCGCGATGTGGTGGTCGCGGGTGGCGACCACATGGCGGTAGCCGGCCGTGGACTCGCCGATCAGATCGGTGATGGCGGCGGCGACATCCGCGCCGCCCGACACCGCGAGGCTGCCCCCCTCGCAGAAGTCGTTCTGTACGTCCACGACGACCAATGCGCGGTGCATGGCGGTTTCCTTCGCTGTGGGGGCCGGCTGCGGGGCGGTTCGACGGGCGGTGGTGTGGTCCGATGGGCGGGACGGTGCGGGGCGTGCGACGGTTTCGAGGGTAGAGACTTCGGACGCGGTACGGGAGACGGCGTTCGTCCGATCATCCGCAGTACGTCATCCGATGTACTCGGTGGGGATCACCGGCTCGCCGCGGGACAGCTGCACCGCCGACAGCGGCAGTGCCTCACGGGCCGCCCGGTGCCGCTCGCGCGCCGCATCCAGCGGCTCCTCGCCGACCACCTCACCGCTCTTGACCAGTTCGACCAGCAGCTGCCCGCCCTCGAACTCCGGCGGCAGCGGTCCGGTGCCCAGCACCTCCGCCTCGGCCACACCTTGGGCGTCGCGCCGGCGGGCGGCCCACTTGCGGCCGCCGACCGACTGCTTCCCCGCGGTGGACTTCTTGGCCACCGGCAGCAGCGGTGCCCCGGGGTCGGCCGAGGTGGCGCGGGCCACCAGCTTGTAGACCATGGAGCAGGTCGGCTGCCCGCTGCCGGTGACCAATTGGGTGCCCACTCCATAGGCGTCCACCGGCGCGGCGGCCAGCGAGGCGATCGCGTACTCGTCCAGGTCCGAGGTCACCACGATCCTGGTGTCCCGGGCGCCCAGCTCGTCCAGCTGCTGCCGCACCCGGTGGGCGACCAGCAGCAGGTTTCCGGAGTCGATCCGCACCGCACCGGGCCCGGTGCCGGTGATCTCCACGGCGGTGCGGACGGCCTCGGCGACGTCGTACGTGTCCACCAGCAGCGTCGTGCCGCCGCCGAGTGAGTCCACCTGGGCGCGGAAGGCGTCCCGCTCGGTGTCGTGCAGCAGGGTGAAGGCGTGGGCGCTGGTGCCGACGGTCGGGATTCCGTAGCGGAAGCCCGCAGCGAGGTCGGACGTGGAGTCGAAGCCCCCGATGTACGCGGCACGCGAGGCGGCGACGGCGGCCAGCTCGTGGGTGCGCCGGGCGCCCATCTCCATGAGCCGCCGGCCACCGGCGGCGCTGGACATCCGGGAGGCCGCGGCGGCGATGGCCGAGTCGTGGTTGAGGATCGAGAGGATCACCGTCTCCAGCAGCACGCACTCGGCGAAGGAGCCCTCGACCCGCAGGATCGGCGAGCCCGGGAAGTAGATCTCGCCCTCCGGATAGCCCAGGATGTCGCCGCTGAAGCGGTAGCCGGAGAGCCAGTCCAGGGTCGGCTCGTCCACGATGCCCCGATCGCGGAGGAAGCCGAGTACATCGGGGTCGAAGCGGAAGTTGCGCACGGCGTCCAGGACCCGCCCGGTGCCGGCGACCACGCCGTAGCGGCGGCCCGCGGGCAGTCGGCGGGTGAAGACCTCGAAGACCGAGCGGCGCTCGGCCGTGCCGGCTTTGAGAGCCGCCTGGAGCATCGTGAACTCGTACTGGTCGGTGAAGAGCGCGGTCGACGGTACGTCGACCTGCGGCCTCAGATCCGCGGTGTCCATGGCCTGATGCTAGCGCACATTTCGTCAAACTGACGAGATCTCGCGGAGGGGTACGGAGGACAGGTGTCAGGACGGCGGTCCGTTCCGGTCGGTCCTGACATGGTTCCGGCACGGTCGGCGGCGAATCGCGGGGGTCGTTTGTGCGACGGGCACCCTCGGGTGGCAGCATGGGTGGAGTGACTGTGCCCACCGAGATCGAGCGTCCCCAATCGGCCGAGGAGACCTTCGCCGTACCCGAACCCGACGTTCCGTGGGTGACGGTCGTGCATAACGACCCGGTCAACCTGATGAGCTATGTCACCTACGTGTTCCAGGCCTACTTCGGCTACTCCAAGGACAAGGCGCACAAGCTGATGCTGGATGTCCACCACAAGGGCCGCGCCATCGTCTCCAGCGGCAGCCGCGAGGAGATGGAGCGCGATGTGCAGGCCATGCACGGCTACGGGCTGTGGGCCACGCTCTCCCAGGACCGCGCCTGATGGCCGGCCGCTTCGAGGCGCTGCCGGGTGGCGGCGCGGCCGTCGCGCTCGACGAGGTCGAGATCTCCATCCTGCGCTCGCTCGCCGTGCAGCTGCTCGAACTCATCGGACCGGGCGAGGAGCCGGCCAAGGGTGAGGACCCGCTGGCCGCGCTGTTCGCCGAGGGCCCGAGCGAGCCGCCCGCCGATCCCGCGCTGGCCCGGCTGTTCCCGGATGCCTACGGAGAGCCGGGGGACGATGAACCGGACCGTGAACTGCGCGAGTACTGCGCCGAGTTCAGGCGCTACACGGAGAACGACCTGCGCACCCGCAAGCGGAATGACGCCCTGGCCGTGGTGCGCAGCCTCGACGCTCTCACCGCCACCGGCGAGGGTGGCGCGATCCTCAAGCTGACCGCCGCCGACTGTCTGCACTGGCTGGGTGCGCTCAACGACCTGCGGCTGACCATCGGCACCCGGCTCGAGGTCTCCGACGAGGACGAGAGCGGCGAGCTGTACCGGCTGCCGGACTCCGATCCGCGCAAGCCGATGGTGATGGCGTACCTCTGGCTCGGGGCGCTGCAGGAGACGCTCATCGAAACGCTCGCGCCGTGACGCTCGCGCCGTGACGCTCGCGCCGTGACGCTCGCGCCGTGACGCTCGCGCCGTGACGCCGACGCCGCACCCGTCATGTCGAGTCGCCCGCGGGCGGGGGCCTCGCGCCGCCGCGACGGCAGGCTCGCGGCTTGTGTCCTGTTTCGAGTGATCAGGTCGTGACCTGCGCGACTCCGCAGCGTTATCGTCCGTTCGCTCAGCGGACGCTCAAATCCGGATAACGATCGCGTTATTCGATCACCCGGGTTTATGGTTTCGCGTCTCTTGTGTCCGGTTCTTCTTGTGGCCTGCGCCACAATCACCCGCAGTGATGACCCCGCCGTGCGTGATAGATCTTCACGACCGCCCGTGCGCGCCACCCATGTGCCCGGGGGCGCTTCGACCGGCAGACCGCCGGCGGCACTCCAGTCATATCCAGGGGGATCAGGGCCTGATCCGCAGTCACGTCGTCATGCGGCGCAGCGGCTTCAGAATGGAGAAAGGCGCACCACCATGACCTCGTTGCAGGTCGACGAGCACGCCGGCACGGCCGGGGGGGCTCCGCAGGAAGGCTACGAGCGCGGGCTCGGCAGCAGGCAGGTCCAGATGATCGCCATCGGCGGCGCCATCGGCGTGGGCCTCTTCATGGGAGCCGGAGCCAACATCGAGAAGGCCGGCCCCAGCATCATCCTGATGTACGCCCTCGCCGGCGGGATCATCTTCTTCATCATGCGAGCGCTCGGCGAGCTGCTCCTCTACCGGCCTGTCTCCGGATCCTTCGCGGAGTACGCCCGTGAGTTCCTCGGCCCGTTCTTCGGGTATGTCACCGGCTGGACCTACTGGCTGATGTGGGTCGTCACCGGTATGGCCGAGCTGACCGCAGCCGCCATCTACGTGCACTACTGGTTCCCGAGCATTCCCCAATGGGTCAGCGCCCTGGCCTTCCTCGTGGTGCTCTTCGGCGTCAACCTGATCTCGGTGAAGATCTTCGGTGAGGTCGAGTTCTGGTTCTCGATGGTCAAGGTCACCGCGATCATCGGCATGATAGTGATCGGTCTCGGCGTGCTCACCCTGGGCTTCTCCGACGCCGGTGACACCGCAGCCGTCTCCAACCTCTGGTCCCACGACGGCATCTTCCCGAACGGCATCGGCTCCAGCCTGATGACCCTTCAGGGGGTCATGTTCGCCTATCTCGCCGTCGAACTGGTCGGCGTCACCGCGGGCGAGTCGGAGAACCCGGAGAAGACCCTGCCCAAGGCGATCAACACGCTGCCCTGGCGCATCATCGTCTTCTATGTCGGCGCGCTGCTCGTGATCCTCTCCGTCGTCAAGTGGACCGAGTTCCACGCCGGTGAGAGCCCGTTCGTGCACGCTTTCGACAAGATCGGGATTCCGCTCGCCGCCGGTATCGTCAACTTCGTGGTGCTGACCGCGGCGCTGTCGTCCTGCAACTCCGGTATGTACTCCACCGGCCGTATGCTGCGCGGCCTGGCGTCCAACGGCGAGGCCCCGCAGTCCTTCGGGAAGCTCAACTCCCGCAAGACCCCTGCCGTCGGCATCACCATCTCCGTGGCCCTCATGGGTCTCGGTGTGGTCCTGAACTACCTGGTCCCGGAGAAGGCGTTCGGCTACGTCGTCTCGGTGGCCACCGCGGCCGGTATCTGGACCTGGCTGATGATCCTCATCAGCCACATCCGCTACCGGCGCGCGGTCAAGCAGGGCAGGCTGCCCGCCTCCTCGTTCCCGGCCCCCGGCGGCTCGGTCGGAAGCTGGATCGCGCTGCTCTTCCTACTCGGTGTCACCGTCATGATCGCGCTCGACAAGGACGGCCTGATCTCCCTGATCGTGGGTGCCGTCTGGGGCGTGGGTCTGGCGGTCGGCTGGGCGGTGCTCAGGAGCCGCAACCCGCAGCTCGGCGAGCGTGGCCGCCCCGCATCGGCGGACGCCGTCCACGAACCGGTGGACGCCGCGAAGTAGAGCTTGCTCACAGGGCCCTCCTCATGGCGCGCCCACCCCATGGATCGCTCCCCGCAGCGGCCATCGGGTCATGCCGGATACACCCCACCGGCATGACCCGGTGCGTATTCCGCCCAGCGCCCCGGCACCTGCACCCCGGTGCCGGGGCGCAGATGCCGGGGCGCCCGGTCAGGCCAGCGGTACGTTCTTCGCGCCGGCGTACAGCACCACTCCGTCGTCGGTGACCGCGACCCGGGTCGGCACCAGGCCCACGGGCAGCTCCGGAACGGTGCGTTCGCGGTCCTTGAACGCCTCGGTGATCCGCGGCGACGACGGGTCGATCCGGCTGCCGGCGAACGACGCGGCGACCGGCACCATGCTGATGGTCCGCCCTGACAGCCGTAGCTCGGCGTGGATCGTCAGCGGCATTCCGAAGATCTGCCGGTCGATACGCAGCCGCCCGTCCTCCGCGGAAAGCGACGTACCGTCGCCCAGCCCCTCGCTCAGCGAGTCCAGCGGCACGGTGAACCGGGCGTCCGCGCTCGCGGCCGTATAGCCGCCCTTCCCGCTCTCGCTGACCTCACGCAGCTCCAGCGACGCCTGCACGGGCTGCCCGTCTCCGGTGACGGCATCGGCCCGCACCGCCACCTTCGGGAAGGTGCCCTCGGCGCTGCTCAGCAGGAACGGGAAGGCATCGATGCTCACCTCGGGGCTGCCGACCACGGACTTCTGCTGCCCCGCGATCCGGTCGGCGAGCCGCTCCTCGGCGGCCGACGCGGCCATCCGGTCGGCGACGGGCAGCGCGACGAGCGCCACGCTCAGCGTCGCCCCGGTCCACAGCAGCTTCCGACGCTTGAACGGGCGGGGAAGGCGCAGGTCACTCGGCCGCTTCACGAAGCACCCCCGGCGCTCGTGCCCTGGCCCGTGCCGGTGCCCGCCAGGTCCGCGCCGTCGCGCGCCTTGTCGGGCGGCCGGAGGCCCGGATCCGGTTCGCGGGCGTCGCCGGGTGCGTCCTCATGGCCGTCGTCCTCGATGGCCATGTGCGGCAGCAGCCGGTCCAGCCACCCGGGCAGCCACCAGTTGGCGCGGCCGAGCAGCACCATCGTGGACGGGACGAGCACCCCGCGTACCACGGTGGCGTCCAGCGCGACGGCCGTGGCCAGGCCGATTCCGAACATCTTCACCACGGCGTCGTCCGAGAGCAGGTAGCTCAGGAAGACACTGACCATGATCAGCGCGGCCGATGTGATGATCCGCCCCGTTCCGGCGAGACCGGCGATCACGGCCCGGCGGGTGTCCTTCTCCCGGAGGTATGCCGCGCGCACCGCGCTGAGCAGGAACACCTCGTAGTCCATGGACAGGCCGAACAGCACGGCGAACATCAGCAGCGGCACGTATCCGGGGATCGCCACCGCTCCTTCGAGGCCCATCAGCTCCGCGCCCCAGCCCCACTGGAACAGCGCGGTGAGCACGCCGTAGGACGCGGCGACCGAGACCACGTTCATCAGCGCGGCCTTCACCGCGATCACCGGGGAGCGGAAGGCGAAGAGCAGCAGCAGCGCGGCGACGGCGAGGACGAACCCCACCACCAGCGGCATCCGCTGGGCCAGGCGCTCGTTCATGTCGTCCTGCGCGGCCGTGAGGCCGCCCACATGGGTCGTTTGCCCGGTGCCTTCGGTGGCCGTGGGCAGCGTCTCGTCCCGCAGCCTGTGCACCAGGTCGGCGGTGGCCGGGTCGCTGGGGGCGGTGGTGGGGGTGACCTGCCAGCGTGCGTGCGTGGCACCCGGGTCCAGTTGCGCGGGGCCGACGGATGCGACTCCTTCGGTGGCCCGCAAGGCAGCGGTCAGGTCCGTGACCCGGCTGTCGTCCGGCCCGGAGGCTCGGGTGGGCAGAGTGGTCACCACCTGGAGGGGCCCGGTGGCGCCGGGACCGAAGGCGTCGCTGAGCCGGTCGTACGCGACGCGACTGGACGTCCCGGCCTTCTTGTCGCCCGCGTCGAGCTGACCGAACGTCAACTGCGCTGCGGGTATGGCCAGCACCCCGGTCAGCGCGAGCCCCGCGAGCAGGCAGCGCCACGGCCGGGCCGCCACGTACTCGGCGATACGGCCCCAGCCGCGTGGGCGCTCCACTTCCCCGACCGGCCCGGTGCCGGGCGGCTCCGTGCCCTCCTGTCCCGCCGTTCCGTCCGCGTCCGCGTTGGTCTTCGCGGCGTGCCGCCGCGCCTTCGGTGCCTTCGCCGCCTTCGGTGTGAGCTGCCGCCCGAGCAGTGAGAGGACCGCGGGCAGCAGGGTGAGCGTCACCGCCATGGCCACCAGCACGGCGATCCCCGGGGCGAGTGCCAGCGCCTGCAGCAGCGGCAGACCGCCCAGCGCCAACCCGGCCAGGGCGGCGATCACCGCGCACCCGGCGAAGGCCACGGCCTTGCCGGATCCGGCCGTGGTACGCGCCGCGGCGTCCTCCACACCGACGCCGGCGGCCCGCAGTTCGCGGAACCGGGTGAGGCAGAAGAGGGTGTAGTCGATGCCGACGCCGAGGCCGATCATCGCCGCGATGGTCGTGCCGGTGGACGGCATGTCCATCACATGGCCCAGCAGGCCGATCGCACACAGCGAGATGGCCAGGCCGATCGCCCCGTTGAGCAGCGGCACCCCGGCCGCGACCAGACTGCCGAAGCCGACGGCC
Source organism: Streptomyces sp. SCSIO 30461 (assembly GCF_037023745.1). Lineage (NCBI taxonomy): Bacteria > Bacillati > Actinomycetota > Actinomycetes > Kitasatosporales > Streptomycetaceae > Streptomyces > Streptomyces sp. SCSIO 30461. Next base: position 7,004,615 of record NZ_CP146101.1, on the reverse strand, counting down.
AGGATGATGAACGCCGCCGAGAGGCCGATGATCTCGCTGTGTCCGGCGTTGCCCTTGTCCACAGCAGCGGCGAGATCGCCGCCCGCGGTCACCTCGATGCCCGCCTTCGTGGCGGCAGCGGCGGCGTCCGTGATGCTCCGGGTGGTCTCGGCGGTGATGTCCCGGCCGCTGACGTCGAGTTCCACGAAGAGCTGCCCGGTGTGCTTGTCGGCGCTGAGGGCACTGCGCCCCTTCGGGTCGAAAGGCGTGGTGACGGCGACGACATGATCCACGTCCCTGATGGCACGGGCCGACTCCTCGATGGCCTCGCGCTGTGCGGTGGCACTGAGCGCGGGGGAGCCGGGCGCCGTGTACAGCACGACGGGCTGGAGCCCGGACGCCGCGTCGGCGAACACATCGGCCGCGTCGCGGGCGGCCTGGCTGTCGCTGCCCGGGATGGTCACGGCCTCGGATGTGACCCGCCCGTACGCCCCCAGGGCGCCGGCCAAGGCGAGGATCAACAGCAGCCAGGCGGCCACGGTCCGCTTGGGTCTGCGGGCGCACCAGCGCCCTACGGACAGGAGCATCAGGAAAGTCGTCCCTCTCGTGCGGCGTTGGACCTCGTGCGGAGGTTCCCGGGCGGGCCGTTCGAGACGGCCGTCCGGGAACCTCGGGCAAAGTCCTTGCACTCAGCGTGCAAGTTGCGTGCAGCCGTACGATTGCATCGCAAGTGCAATAATGTCAACGCAGGGATGGGAGGACCGAGTGGAGCAGGCGCTTCGGCAGACACCGGAAGGCGGCCGTCAGGGCGGACGTCCGGACGCGGATCGTGCCGGGAGCCCGGCATCCGGCGAGCGGGCCCAGGACGGCCGTACCGAGCGCGGACGGCAGACCCGCGAGAAGATCGCCGACGCGATGCTCGCCCTGCTCGACGAGGGGCACACGACGTTCCCCGCGGATCGGGTGGCCGAGCGTGCCGGGGTGTCCCGGCGCCTGGTGTTCCACCATTTCGCCGACATGGCCCAGCTCCAGGACACCGCCATCGGCCGCCGGATGGACCAGCTGGCCGCCCGGATCAGGCCGCTGCCGACGGAGGGGCCGCGCGGCGAGCGGGTGGCGGCGCTGGTCGAGCAGCGGGCACGCGTCCTCGAGTGGATCACTCCGGCACGGCTGACGATGATGCGCATGGAGCAGGTGTCCGAGCGGGTGCACGAGGTCACGCGGCAGATGACGGAGTTCGCCCGCAGGCGGCTGACCGAGGTGTTCGCCCAGGAGCTCGACACCCTGTCTGATGACCGCCGGGCGGATGTGGTCGACGGACTGGACGCGGTGACCTCGTGGGGCGCCTGGCACCACTGGCGCAGCGTCGGCCTGGAACCGGACGCAGCCCGCCGGGTGATGGAGACGACGGTGCGCGCCCTGCTCGCCGAGACGGACCGCTCGGATCCCGGTGTCGTCCGTCCGGCCGGCGCCGCCCGGCAAGAGCCGGAGACCGACGGCAGCGGAGAATGATCTCACTCACTGGTCCCCGGATCTCAGATCCGGGGAACCTGCCCCTATTCTCGTCACCATGCTGACCATCACCCAGGCCCTGTACGACCAGATCGTGGCCCATGCCCGCGCGGACCACCCGGACGAGGCCTGCGGTGTGGTCGCGGGGCCGGTCGGCGAGGGGCGGCCCGAGCGCTTCATCCCGATGCTCAACGCGGCGCGCTCGCCCACCTTCTACGAGTTCGACTCGACGGACCTGCTCAAGCTGTACCGGGAGATGGACGACCGAGACGAGGAGCCGGCGATCATCTACCACTCCCACACGGCGACCGAGGCGTATCCGTCGCGCACCGACATCTCGTACGCCAACGAGCCCGGCGCCCACTACGTCCTGGTCTCCACGGCGGACGCCGACGGGGCCGGGCCGTTCCAGTTCCGGTCCTTCCGGATCATCGACGGGGCGATCACCGAAGAGGACGTCAAGGTCGTAGAGGCCTACTGAGGTCCTGTCGAGGCTCCCCGAGTTCCCTGCCGAGACCTGCCGGAGCCGATCGAGCAGGCTCGAAGCCGCGGACGCCACCGCCCACCCGCGGCAGCCGTGTTGTCCGCATGGCGAACGAAGTTCGTCCACTATGCGGAATCACATGACGGAGGCCCGATCGGGAATCGTTACGATGAGCGCATGGTTTCGAACGACGTGAGCGAGATGACGCCGGGCACCCCGCTGCTCGTGGCGCGGCTGCACGTCGACCTGTGCCGTCTAGCCAGCGCGATCTGTACCTGCCGTACGCATTTCCGCACGGCCTGACCAGAGGTTTTCGCGCTCGGCCCGAGCGGCCGAGCGTACGGTCCCGGCCTCGGCGGCCCCGCGCGGGGGCCGAACCGCGCGCCCCGCACCGCATGCACGCCCCCTGCACCATCCCATGCCCCTCCCGACAGGAGCCCGTTCCATGGCCATCGAGGTCCGCATTCCGACCATCCTCCGCACCTACACCGACGGCGCCAAGGCCGTCGAGGGCAGCGGGGCGACCCTCGCCGAGCTCTTCGCCGACCTCGACACCCGGCACAGCGGAATCCAGGAGCGCGTGGTGGACGGCGGTCAGCTGCGCCGCTTCGTGAACGTGTACCTCAACGACGAGGACGTGCGCTTCCTCGACGGAATCGACACCAAGCTGGCCGACGGCGACAGCGTGACCATCCTGCCGGCCGTCGCCGGCGGTATGGTCTGACGGGGCCGGTACCCGATGCGCTACGACTCCCCGCTCGCCGCTGTCGGCAACACGCCGCTGGTACGGCTGCCGCGGCTGTCCCCGTCGGATGACGTCCGCATCTGGGCCAAGCTGGAGGACCGCAACCCGACCGGCTCGGTCAAGGACCGCCCCGCGCTCCATATGATCGAGCAGGCGGAGAAGGACGGCCGGCTCACTCCCGGTTGCACCATCCTGGAGCCCACCAGCGGCAACACCGGGATCTCCCTCGCCATGGCCGCCAGGCTCAAGGGCTACCGCATCGTCTGTGTCATGCCGGAGAACACCAGCGAGGAGCGCCGCCAACTGCTCGCCATGTGGGGTGCCGAGATCATCTCCAGTCCGGCCGCGGGCGGTTCCAACACGGCGGTCCGCGTCGCCAAGGAACTGGCCGGGCAGCACCCGGACTGGGTGATGCTCTACCAGTACGGAAACCCGGCCAACGCGGGCGCGCACTACGCGACCACGGGCCCGGAGATCCTCGCCGACCTGCCGTCGATCACGCACTTCGTGGCGGGCCTCGGCACCACAGGGACCCTCATGGGCGTGGGCCGCTATCTGCGCGAGCACAAGCCGGACGTCAGGATCGTGGCCGCCGAACCGCGCTACGACGACCTTGTCTACGGCCTGCGCAACCTGGACGAGGGCTTCGTACCCGAGCTCTACGACGCTTCCGTGCTGACCAGCCGCTTCTCGGTCGGCTCGGCCGACGCAGTCACCCGCACCCGGGAACTGCTCCAGCAGGAGGGCATCTTCGCGGGCGTCTCCACCGGTGCCGCACTGCACGCCGCGATCGGCGTCGGGCGCAAGGCCGTGAAAGCGGGGGAGTCCGCGGACATCGTCTTCGTCGTCGCCGACGGAGGCTGGAAGTACCTCTCGACCGGTGTCTACACGGCACCGAGCACCGAGGCCGCGATCGAGGCGCTGCAAGGACAGCTCTGGGCCTGAGCCCTCGGGCTCGAAGCCCCGCCGAGTGGTGGTGCCGATGTCAGGCCGACATCCGGCGGACCTGGTCCCACAGGAGCGGGTCCATCACCCCCACCCTCCGCCGGAAGTCGCGGACACATACGTCCCGCACCTCGTCGGTCTCCAGGAAGCTCGGGCGCCCCTGGGCATCGCCCACCGCACCGGGCGGCAGCGGGATCACCCCCGGGCGGGCATCGTGGTACTTGCTGGTGATCTTGGCGACGCGGGCCGCGCCGCCGTGCACCCGGAGCACCAGGCAGGGGCGGTCCTTCGAGCCCGGGCCGTCCTCGTACGGCACGTCCGCCCACCAGATCTCGCCGGGCTGGGGCATCCGCCGGGTGCCGTCCCCGGCCCTGGTCTCCGTCCCGGTCCGGCGACCGGTCGGCGCCGAACGCCTCCCGGGCCTCCCCGTTTTCCCCGGCCTTCCGGGCCTGCCCGGTCCAGTCGTCCCACCGGTCCCGCCGGGCGGCCTGCGCCGCGCACCCGGCCGAGCCCGGGTCAGCCCCGCCGCCAGCGCGATCACCACCACCGCGCCGAGCGCGAGCCACCAGGACGTATCCATAGGGGAGACGGTACCGGCGCGCGCCCAGCGATGCCCGCCCCCCGCGCACGCCCCACGCTCATCGCCCTATCCGGTGACAGCACAGGTGAGTTCCCCCACAACGGGTAGCCGCGAAGGAGCGCAGGGCCCTTTCGCGCCTTACGCTCGTCGCACCGTACGACATCCCCGCGCCGCCCCCGCTGACCGCAGGCCCCCCACGGGCTGCCCGTAAGCCACCTGCCAACCTCGCCCGTCCGCCTCGGAGGTCCAAGCTCCATGAAGCTCACCGTCGTCGGCTGCTCGGGGTCGTTCCCGTCCGCGGAATCGGCCTGTTCGAGCTACCTGGTCGAGGCCGACGGCTTCCGGTTGCTCCTCGACATGGGCAACGGAGCTCTCGGAGAGCTGCAGCGCTACATCGGGCTCTACGATCTCGACGCGATCTTCCTCAGCCATCTGCACGCGGATCACTGCATCGACATGTGCGGGTACTTCGTCGCCCGCTACTACCGCCACGACGGAGGCCGCTGCGACGCCATCCCGGTGTACGCACCGGAGGGCGCCGAGCAGAGGCTCACCACCGCCTACGGGGACACCCCGTCGGACAAGTCCATGAGTGAGGTGTTCGACTTCCGCGTCCTCACGTCGGGTGCCTTCCGGATCGGCCCCTTCGCGGTGCGCACGGAGAAGGTCGCTCACCCGGTGGAGACCTTCGGCATCCGTCTCGAGCACGACGGCAGGTCGCTGACCTATTCGGGTGACACCGGAGTGTGCGAACCCCTCGTGGACCTCGCGGCCGGGACGGACCTCTTCCTCTGCGAGGCCGCCTTCACCCACGGCAAGGAGGACATCCCCGACCTCCATCTCAACGGGCTTGAGGCCGGTGCCCACGCCGCCCGTGCCGGAGTGGGCAGGCTCGTACTGACCCACATCCCGCCGTGGACGGACGCCGAGCGAAACCTGGCGGACGCCCGCGCCGTATACGAAGGCCCGTCCGAGCTGGCCGTCCCGGGCACGGTCTACGAACTCTGAGCCGCGAGCCGCATCGCGTGGCGAGTCCCACGGCCTGAGCGCGCGCCCTCGCGGAACGTCCGTATAAAATCACTCGCAGTTCATAAAACGGATAAAAGAGACAGACATCGCACTGGCACATCGTCCTGCTCTGCGAGGAAACATGGCCGATGACGTCGCGGACACCCGCCCACCGCCACCCAGCTCGCACACCAACAAAGACGCGCCGGGAGAGCTGAAGCACAACGCGATCGGATTCCTCGACGCGCTCGTCATCGGCATCAACTCCACCTCCCCCGCGTACTCCCTGGCCGCCGTCATCGGCGCGGTCGTCGCCATCGTCGGCCTCTACGCGCCCGGGGTCGTGCTGGCCTCCTTCGTACCGATGCTGCTCATCGCATCAGCCTTCTTCTACCTCAACCGTGCCGACCAGGACTGCGGCACCACCTTCTCCTGGGTGACCCGGGCCATGGGCCCCTGGACCGGCTGGTTCGGCGGCTGGGCGATCATGATGACCGGTGTACTGGTCGTCGGATCTCTCGCCGACGTCGCCGTCGGCTTCGGGCTCCTCACCCTCGGACTCGACAGCTGGGCACAGAACGAGGTCATCCGCCAAGCGCTCACCGTCGTGGTCATCCTCGTGATGACAGCCATCTGCGTGATCGGTACCGAGGCATCCGCCCACGTACAGAACGTGCTGATCCTCGCGCAGGTCGTCTCCCTGCTCCTCTTCGCCGCAGTCGCCATCTACCGCGTCTACTCCGGTTCCAGCCCGCTCGCCCCGGTCGACCCCGACATCGGATGGCTCAACCCGTTCGGTGCCGGCGGCGGATCGCTCACCGCCGGACTGCTGCTCGGCGTGTTCATGTACTGGGGCTGGGAGTCGGCGGTCAACCTCACCGAAGAGGTCAAGGACTCCGCCAGCGCACCCGGCCGCGCCGGGATCTGGTCGACGGTCATCCTGCTGGTGACCTACCTGTCCGTCACCATCGCCGTCGTCGCGTTCGCCGGCCCCGCCTACCTCACCGAGAACGCCTCCGAAGAGGAGTTCATCTTCGCCCTGCTGGCCGGAAAGGTGCTCGGCGGCTGGGACTGGATCGTGCTCCTCGCGGTCTGCACCTCCGCGCTCGCCTCCACCCAGACGACGATCATTCCGTCCTCCCGCACGGGCCTCTCCATGGCCAGGCGAGGCGCACTCCCCTCCGTCTTCGCACGCATCCACCCCCGGTTCCGCACCCCGCACGTGAGCACCTGGGCCGTCGCCGCCGTCGCCATCGTCTGGTACCTCGTCCTCAGCCGCATCAGCGAGAACGCCCTCTTCGACTCACTCACCGCGCTCTCCCTGCTGATCGCCTTCTACTACGCGCTCACCGGCATCGCCTGCGCCGTCTACTACCGGCGCCACCTCACCGAAAGCGCCCGCAACCTCCTCCTCATCGGAGTAGGCCCGGTCATCGGCGCCGTGCTGCTCATCTGGCTGCTCGTGGAATCCGTCATCGACATGGCGAACCCCGCGAACTCCTACAGCGGCGTCTCCTGGTTCGGCCTCGGTCCGCCACTCGTCATCGGAATCGGCATCGCGGCCGTGGGGGTGATCATCATGATCGCCCGCTGGGTCCGCGCACCGCGCTTCTGGCGCGAACGCTGCAGCGTCGCCGACCCCGCCGCGGTGCACAGTGCCAAACACCACGAACGCCAAGACCGGCACGGCGATGGCACACCAGGTGAGGAGCCCTGACATGCCGATCGTCCTGGGATACGACGAATCACCCGGAGCCGTACGCGCCCTGAGCGTCGCCATCGAGGTATCAGCGGCATTCGGCGAACCCCTCGTCCTGGTCTACGGCGCCGCGGCACCCGGAGCGATGGGCGAGGAGTACCAAGCCCACACCGAAGCCCTGCGCCAGACCGGCCGGATCGCCCTCGCCCACGCCGTCGACGCGGCCGAGACCGCAGGCGTCACGACCATCGTCGAAATGCTCGACGAGAGCCCCGCCCAAGCCCTCCTGGACGCCGCCGAACGCCACCAGGCACGCGTCATCGTCGTCGGCAGCTACGGCGAAGGCCCCCTGCGCGGCGCCCTGCTCGGCGCCGTCCCCCACAAACTCCTGCACCTCTCCAAAACCCCGGTGCTGTGCGTACCGGCCGCCGACTGAGTACGTACCCGCGAGGAGAAGCACATGGCCACCAAGGCCGAGAAGATCGTCGCCGGGCTCGGCGGCCTCGACAACATCGAGGAAGTCGAAGGCTGCATCACCCGCCTGCGCACCGAGGTCGGCAACCCGGACCTGGTGGACGAAGCCATGCTGAAAGCGGCCGGAGCCCACGGCGTCGTCAAAATGGGCACCGCGATCCAAGTCGTCATCGGCACCGAAGCCGACCCCATCGCCGCCGAAATCGAAGACATGATGTAAGCACTAGGCTCAACCCCATGTCTCGTATCGACGGCCGCACCCCCGACCAGCTCCGCCCCGTCACCATCGAACGCGGATGGAGCAAGCACGCCGAAGGCTCCGTGCTCATCGCCTTCGGCGACACCCGGGTCTTCTGCACCGCCTCGGTGACCGAAGGCGTGCCGCGCTGGCGCAAAGGCAGCGGCGAAGGTTGGGTCACCGCCGAGTACTCCATGCTGCCGCGCTCCACCAACACCCGCGGCGACCGCGAATCCGTACGCGGCAAGATCGGTGGCCGGACCCATGAGATCTCCCGCCTCATCGGCCGCTCCCTGCGCGCCGTCATCGACTACAAAGCCCTCGGCGAGAACACCGTCGTCCTCGACTGCGACGTACTCCAGGCCGACGGCGGCACCCGCACCGCCGCCATCACCGGCGCCTATGTCGCCCTCGCCGACGCCGTCAGCTGGGCCCAGGGCAAGAAACTCGTACGCTCCGGCAAGCAGCCCCTCACCGGCACCGTCGCCGCAGTCTCCGTCGGAATCGTCGACGGTACCCCCCTGCTCGACCTCTGCTACGAGGAAGACGTACGCGCCGAAACCGACATGAACGTCGTCTGCACCGGGGACGGCCGCTTCGTTGAAGTCCAAGGCACCGCCGAAGCCGAGCCCTTCGATCGCAAGGAACTCAACGCCCTGCTGGACCTGGCCACCGGCGGCTGCGCCGATCTCGCCGCGCTCCAGACCGAGGCACTGGCCCGCACCATCCAAAGGTAAAGCGCAACCAAAAACGCCTCCAGCGGCGTCATCAACCACACGGGCGTACGGGCCGAACCGCACGCCCGTCCACATCTGGGGAGGACCACGTTCCATGCGCAGCCGCCGAATCGCACTCGCCGTCGTCACCGCCGTCGCACTCACCGGAGCCGTCGGATGCAGTGCGGTCGACAAAGCGTTCGACTGTGTGAAGACCGCCGACGCGATAGCCACCAGCGTCGACAACCTCTCCCAGGCGGTGTCCAACGCGAGCAACGACCCCACCCAGCTGACCGAAGCCCTCGACGACATCGACAAGGAACTGGGCAACCTCAAGGACACGACCGACAACGCCGACCTCGCCAAGGCGGTCGACGGCCTCACCACGGGCGTGGACAAGGTCCGCACCGCCGTCGAAGGCGGCGACACCACCCCTGACATCCAGCCCATCACCGACGCCGCCGCCGAGATCGGCAAGGTCTGCTCTCCCTGAGCGGCCCGGGACGCCGGGACCCGCCGGGCCGCTGGGCCCCGGTGAACCCCCGTGATACCGGCAGCGGCCTTCGGGATACTGGGCCCATGACCCGCCTGATCCTCGCGACCCGCAACGCCGGCAAGATCACCGAACTCCACGCGATCCTCGCCGACGCAGGTCTCAGCCACGACCTCGTCGGCGCGGACGCCTACCCCGACATCCCCGACGTCAAGGAAACCGGCGTCACCTTCGCCGAGAACGCCCTCCTCAAGGCACACACCCTCGCCCGCGCCACCGGCCTCCCGGCCATCGCCGACGACTCCGGCCTCTGCGTCGCCGTCCTCGGCGGCGCCCCCGGCATCTTCTCGGCCCGCTGGTCCGGCACCCACGGCGACGACACCGCCAACCTCAACCTGCTGCTCGCCCAGCTCACCGACATCGCCGACCCCCATCGCGACGCCCACTTCGCCTGCGCCGCGGCACTCGCACTGCCCGACGGCACCGCACGCGTGGTCGAAGGCCGCATGCAGGGGACCCTGCGTCACGCCCCGGTCGGCACCAACGGGTTCGGCTACGACCCGATCCTGCAGCCGGAGGGCTACGAGGTCACCTGCGCGCAGCTGTCCCCGGAGGAGAAGAACGCGATCAGCCACCGAGGGAAGGCCTTCAGGGAGCTGGTGCCGGTGGTCAGGGAGTTGCTGGGTTGAGGTGCGCCGACGGCTCGGCTCGCTGTTCGCGAGCCGAGCCGTCGGCACTGGTGCGCCCGGTCGGATTCGAACCGACAATCACGGCCACCTAAAAGCCGCCGCTCGCCGTTGGCGTACGGACGCAGGCAACGCCCTCACTCTACTGGGCGGAGTCAACCCTACGCGCAAGCGGCTGGCTTAGGGATCGTCGGTGTGGCCCCCGCGGCACCAGGTGCTTGTGATCGCGTGGCAGTCGGGGCACGGCAGTCGCAGTGTTCGCGTCCTCGTACGGAGGAACTAGGGCGTGTTGCGAAAGCAGCTCCGTCCGCCCGCAGGGCGGGGCCTGCGGCGTCTGGTGCGTGCGATCGCAAGGCGGAGGATCATCCTCGTACTGGACGTACGTGGATGACTCCGACAACGCAGCGAGCGTGCGTGCCAGGCGTCGCGGGTCAGGAGGGACTTTCGCAACACGCCCTAGACCGGTTATCGGATGATCATGCCCGGATATGGTGCGTGAGCATCCGCTGCCGGCCGAGTGGCCTCAGATGCCGAGGTCCTTGATGATCTTGGCGACGTGCCCGGTGGCCTTGACGTTGTACAGCGCGTGCTCCACCTTGCCGTCCTCGTCCACGACGATCGTCGAGCGGATCACCCCGGTCACCGTCTTGCCGTAGAGCTTCTTCTCGCCGAAGGCGCCGTACACCTCCATGACGGACTTCGAGGGGTCGCCCACCAGGGTGACCTTCAGGTGCTCCTTCTCGCGGAACTTGGCGAGCTTCTCCGGCTTGTCCGGGGAGACGCCGATCACGTCGTAGCCGGCGCCCGCGAGGAGGTCCAGGTTGTCGGTGAAGTCACAGGCCTGCTTGGTGCAGCCGGGGGTCAGGGCTGCGGGGTAGAAGTAGACGATGACCTTGCGGCCTTTGCGGGCGGCGAGCGAGACCTCGTTTCCGTCCGCGTCGGGCAGGGTGAAGTCCGGGGCGGTGTCGCCGGGCTGGAGTCGCTCGCTCATTCTCGGTTCTCCTCAGGGGGACGGACGTACGGCACCGAGCGTAATAGGGGTGCCATGGGGTGTGGCGTGCGTCGAGCTGACAGACTGTCGATGACGTAGCAGTTGACGAAGACATACGGATACGACCACGGAGGCGGCGCAGTGTCGGATTCCAGGACCCCGGCGCAGATCGAGGCGGATATCGTCCGCCGCCGCGACCTGCTGGCTGAGACGCTCGATGAGATCGGCGTGCGCGTGCACCCGAAGACGATCATCGGGGATGCGAAGGCCAGGGTCGCCGCGACCGTCGACCAGACGGCAGGGCGGGCGTTCGTCGCCGCGAACCGGCTGCTCACGGATGTGAAGGCGCGTTTTGTGCACCATGACGGCGCGCCGCGGCTCGATCGTGTGGTGCCGGCGGCTCTCGCCGCCGCGACTGTCGTGGGGTTGCTGGCGCTGTCCGCCAGGAAGCGGAAGGTGTGACCGGCCGCGACCCCGGCGGGATGCGGGATGGGGCGGGACAGGTAGGTTCGTGCTCGTGAGCGAGAACACGCACGACAAACTGCCGATCAAGATGCTGCATGACCGGGTGCTGGTCCGGTCCGATGCCCCGGAGGGGGAGCGGCGTTCCGGGGGCGGCATCCTGATTCCGGCGACGGCCGCGGTCGGTCGTCGGCTTTCCTGGGCCGAGGTGGTCGCGGTCGGGCAGAACGTCCGTACGGTGGAGCCGGGGGACCGGGTGCTGTACGACCCGGAGGACCGGGCCGAGGTGGAGGTGCGCGGGGTCGCGTACATCCTGATGCGCGAGCGCGATCTGCACGCGGTCGCCGCCGACCGGTTCGAAGGCGGCGTCGATTCGACCGGGCTGTATCTGTAGCGACGGTCGGTATGTGAGCGAGGCTTCGGCCGGGAGGGCCTGACGACCGCGGTCGTCAGGCCCTCCCGGGCGTTGCGGCGGGTGTTGCTAAGGTTGCCGGTACCCGACGAGACGCGCCGTACCGGGCAGGCAAAGACGACGCACCCCGTATCCGCTTCGTCTCGGAGGCGCCTGTCATGGCCTGGGTCCTGCTGCTGCTCGCCGGTCTGCTTGAGGTCGGCTGGTCGGTCGGCATGAAGTACACGGACGGTTTCACGCGGCTGTGGCCGAGTGTTCTCACCGCCGCCGGGATCGTCGTGAGCATGCTTCTGCTGTCCGTTGCCGCCAGGTCGCTGCCGGTCGGTACGGCGTATGGCGTGTGGGTCGGTATCGGCGCTGCGGGTGCGGCGGTGTTCGGCATGGTGGTGCTGGGTGAGCCGGCGACCGCCGCGCGGATCTTCTTCGTGGTGCTGCTGCTGGTGGCGGTGGTGGGCTTGAAAGCGACATCGGGGCATTAGGCGCGCGGTGTGGTGGCCGCCCGCGGGGCTTGTCGTCGCCTCAACGCCGTGGGGGGAATCCCGGGAGGACGGTCCAGCCGCCGCCGCTGGGTGCGGCGCCGCTCGGGGGTGGTGTGTGCGGTCGGCGGCCTGGTTCGGGGGCGGGGCTGCGGGTGGGTCGTGGTGGGGCGGGCGGGGCCATGCGGGCGATGTCCTCGTCCTGGGCGTCCTCGTCGCCGCGGCCGCTGTCGCTGTCGCGTCCGGTGTCGCGGTCTCCGCCGTATCGGTGGAAGCGCTTACGTCCGTAGGGCTCGTCGTCCAGCGGCCAGGGTGCCTCGCGGTCCAGCTCCTCGTCCGCTGCGTCGTCGAGCAGCAGGTCGAAGTCGGTGACCCGCCGGCCCTTCAGAGCGTCCGCTGTGTACTGCGCCCAGATACGGGCCGGGGGGCCGCCGCCGCTGATCCTGGCGAATCCCAGGGCGCCGTAGAGCGGCTTGTGCGCGCCGGTTCCGGGGTCCTGGCCCATCATGGCGACGACGGTGGTCAGCTCGGGTGTGTAGCCCGCGAACCAGGCTGCCTTGTCCTCCTCCGCTGTGCCGGTCTTCCCGGCCGCGGGGCGGCCCGCCTGCTGTGCGGCGGCGCCGGTGCCTTCCTCCACCACGTTGCGCAGCATCAGTGTCGTGGTGTCGGCGGCTTCGCGGCTGATGGCTCGTTTGCTCTCCGCTTTGGGGAGCTTGATCTCTTCACCGCTCCGGCTGATGCTCTCGACCAGTGAGTGATCGATGTGTCTGCCGTGGTTGGCGAGGGTCGCGTAGGCCTCGGCGAGTTCGAGGACGCTGGGGGTGGCCACGCCGAGGGCGATGGACGGGTACGCGGTGAGGTCCGGGGTGCCGGCCGGAATGCCGAGGGCGATGGCGGTCCGCTTCACCCGGGCGGGACCGACGTCCTGCGCCAGCTGGGCGTACACGGAGTTGACCGACGAGTCCGTGGCGGCGCTGACGGTCATGGGCCCGTAGGAGCGGTTGTCCTCGTTCTCGGGGGCGTAGCCGATGGGGCCGTCGGGGCCCAGTACCTCGCGCTGGTCGGTGCCGTCGTAGAGGGTCCCGGGGGTGATGTGGCGGCCGTCCTCGGTGCGGGAGCCGTGTTCGACTGCGGCGGTGAAGACGAAGGGCTTGAAGGTGGAGCCGACCTGGTAGTCACGTCGTGTCGCGTTGTTGACGAACTGTTTGGTGTAGTCGATGCCTCCGTACATGGCGACCACCTTTCCGGTGGCGGGGTCGATCGAGGCGCCGCCGACGCGCACGTGGCGGTCGGTGGCCCGGCCGGGTTTGCGGTGAGCCGTCACATGCTGGTCGACGGCCCGGACGAGGGCGTCCTGCTTTGGCTTCTGGAGTGTGGTGACGATGCGGTAGCCGCCGTGTGCGAGCGTGGTCTCGTCGATGACGCCGTGGCTGACGAGGTAGTCCTCGACGGCTTGGACGATGTAGCCGCGCTGTCCCGACAGCCCGGTGGCGGGGCGTGCCGGGCCCGGTTCGGGGAAGGTCATGGCGGCGCGTTCGGCGGGGTCGAGCCAGTGTTCCTTGACCATGCCGTCGAGTACGTAGTTCCAGCGGGCGTGGGCCGCGGGCTTGTTCTCGGGGTGGGTGGTCACGTCGAAGGCGCTCGGTGCGTTGAGCAGCGACGCGAGGTAGGCGCCTTCCGCGCTGTCCAGTTCGGAGACGTCCTTGCCGTAGTAGGCCGTGGCCGCGGCCTGGATGCCGTAGGCGTTGCGCCCGAAGTAGCTGGTGTTGAGGTAGCCCTTCAGGATGTGGCTCTTGCTCTCCTCGCGGTCGAGTTTGATCGCGATGAAGAACTCCTTCACTTTCCGGGTGATGGTCTGTTCCTGGCCGAGGTAGTAGTTCTTGACGTACTGCTGGGTGATGGTGGAGCCGGATTGCCTGCCCTTGCCGGTGAGGGTGTTCCAGCCGCCGCGGATCATCGCCAGGGGGTCGACGGCCCGTTCGGTGTGGAAGTCCCGGTCTTCGGCGGCGAGCACGGCGTGCTGGACGGTTCGGGGCACTTGTGCCAGTTCGACGTTCTCCCGGTTGATCTCGCCGTCCCGGACGATCTGGGTGGTGCCGTCGGCGTACAGGTAGACGTTCGACTGGGCGACGGCGTGGGCGTTGGCCGGCGGGATGTGGACGAGCAGGTATCCGGCGATGAAGCCGCCGACGAGGATCAGTCCGGTGATCAGGAGGGCGCCGAACAGCATCCGCCAGGTGGGGATGAGGCGGCGCAGTCCGGTGCGGGGGGCGAAGGGTCCGCGGTTCTTCCGACCGGCTTCCTTCGTTTCGGCCGCACCCCAGGCGCCTGTGCCCGCACTCCCCGTGCCGTCGCGTTCCGTGCCCCGGGTGCCCGTGTGCTCGGGGTCGTCCCAGGGGTCCTGGACTCGCTGCCGTGCCTGCTCGTCGCTCATGTCGGTGGGGACTCCTCGGCCCGTTGGTCGCCGGCGCTGCTTTAGGGCTGTATCGGATATTCGGCTGTATGGGGTGATTCGACTGATTTGGCAGTTCTTGCCCATACTGCCCGGCTCGCGCTTCCCGCGCCGACAAGCCCCGTGCCGGAGGCCGGAAATACGGTCGCGTGGCAGACCCCATTGGGGCTACGGCCGGCTTCGGCTTCATGGGCGGCTTCGCCGAGAACCACCGCTCCGGCGCCGCCGAGATCGCTCCCGACTCGCCGCGGGTGACGATCACCGGATTCGCACGGTTGGGCGGGGTCGGCGTCGAGCGCAAGCTTCGCAGGGCCGACAAGCTCCGGCTGAAGGAAGCCCGCCGCCGCGCCCGACTGGAGAAGCGCGAGGAGCGCCGTGCGGAACGCCGGGCGCGCGGCGGCCCGGAGTAGTCCCCGTCCGCTGGTCCGTGTCCGCCCCCTGCGGGAGACCATGGGTGATCTTTCAGGGGTGCCTGGGGGCTGCGCCGGGAACTCGACATGCGTCCCGGGAGTCGGTCAGGTAAGGAAGGGACGGAGAGGTACGCGGACGGGTGGAGCGGATGAAACGTACTGAACGTACTGAAGGCGCCCAGCCGGACAAGCCGCCAGGCGGCACCTCGGGCACGTCGGCGGGCACGGCACCGGGCGCGCTGTCCGGCGCCCCGGGGGGCACCCGTGCCGCCGTGGGGGCCAGGGTCGCGCCGCTCGCATCGTTCGCCTACACCGCCGCCGACGAGGAGAAGCGCCGCGGTGTGCGCCTGATGAAGCTGACCGCGACCGGCCTGCTGCTCTTCGTCGCGCTGGTCTTCGTGCTGGCGACCTGGGCGAAGAACGCCGGGATCGAGGGTTGGCCCGGCTATGTGGCAGCGGCGGCCGAGGCCGGCATGGTGGGCGCGCTGGCCGACTGGTTCGCGGTCACCGCGCTGTTCCGGCACCCGCTCGGCATCCCCATCCCGCACACCGCGATCATCCCCACCAAGAAGGACCAACTCGGTGCCTCGCTCGGCTCATTCGTCGGCGAGAACTTCCTGTCGGCCGATGTCGTGCGGGCCCGCCTGCGGTCGCTCCAACTCGGTGGCCGGGTCGGCGCCTGGCTCGCCGAACCCGCCCACGCCGACCGCGTCACATCGGAGCTGTCCACCGCGCTGCGCGGGGCACTCGCCGTGCTGCGCGACTCCGACGTCCAGGCGGTCGCCGGAGAGGCGATCACCCGCCGCGCGGAGGCCGCCGAGATCGCCCCCGGCATCGGCAAGACGCTGGACAGGATCGTCGCCGATGGCGCACACCACCGCGGCGTGGACCTGATCTGCTCCCGCGCCCACGACTGGCTGGTGCTGCACGCGGACTCGGTGATGGACGCGGTCCAGGGTGGCGCGCCCGGCTGGACCCCGCGATTCGTGGACCGGAAGGTGGGTGAGCGGGTCTACAAGGAGCTGCTGCGCTTCGTCACCGAGATGCGCGACTCTCCCGGCCATCCGGCGCGCGGTGCGATCGACCGCTTCCTCGCCGACTTTGCCGCCGACCTCCAGGCCGACACCGACACCCGTGCACGTGTGGAGCGTATGAAGTCGGACTTCCTGGGACGACCGGAGGTGCAGGACGTCATCGCCTCCGCCTGGGCCTCCGTGCGCACCATGATCATCTCTGCTGCGGACGACGAACGCAGCGAGCTGCGCCTGCGCGCCCGCGCCTCGTTGATGGCCTTCGGCGCCCGGCTGGCCACGGACGGGCGGTTGCAGCGGAAGCTGGAGGGGTGGGTCGAGGAGGCGGCGGCGTATGTCGTCACCACGTACCGCGCCGAGATCACCTCCCTGATCAGCGACACGGTCGCGAGCTGGGACGCCGAGCACACCTCACGAAAGATCGAGGCCCATATCGGCCGCGACCTCCAGTTCATCCGGATCAACGGCACGGTGGTGGGCGCGCTGGCCGGTCTGGCGATCTATACGGTCGCTCATGCGCTGGGCGCGTGACCTGGCCTCACCGGTCGGGTCACGCGCCCAGCTCCAAGGGGGAGTTGCCTATCGATACGCAGCGGAACGCCCCGGCGTTCAAAGGGAGTTCAGAGAGAATTCGAGCGCGTGACCGCCCAGGACGCGAGGGCCACACCGCCGGCCACCGTGAACACGGCCGGCCACGCGCCCAGCTTCTTCGCCAGCGGATGCGACCCGGCGAAAGCGGCCACGTAGGCAGCGCCGAGACCGGCCGCCGCCTTGCCGCCGGCCTCCCGCTGCCACTGAAGTGCGGCGGCGGTCCCCGCAGCGGCCAGCGCGACCCCGCCGAGTGGCCGCTTCCCGGTCCAGCGGGCGATTCCGTAACCGCCGATGAGTCCGCTCGCCGCGACCGCCGCTGACGGGATCCTGGCCATGGTGTGCCGCCCTTCTCCGGGTTCGTCCGAGTGTGCGGACCCGAGCTTAGGCGAGCTGCCCGCGCACGGCGCCATCGGGGAACTCGGCCGTGTGCAGATTGGCGTAGTAGCCACGCGGGTTGTCCCGGACCCGATTCACCGTGGCGCGGTCCAGGCCCTCCAGCCGTCCGGACACGGCGAAGATCCCGTCCGGCACCGGCCGGTCGAAGAAGTCGAAGACGACATCGCCGTTCCGGCCCGGGACGCCCTTGTGGAGATGCCCCTTGGATGGGCTCTGGATGTCGAGCCAGGCGTACCCGTAGTCGATCGCCGTCCCGTCGGGGCGCAGCTCGGCCAGAGCCTGCCCGTCCGGGTCCCCCACCTTGGACGGGTCGCTCTTCGGGACCTCCTGGCCGCCGCTGGCGAGTGCCCGAAGCGTTCCGGCACCGGTCGCCTTGCGGGCTGTGAGCGGACCGATGCTCCGTCGCAACGGGGCGAGCCGGCCCGCCACGGACCCGCCCGGCAGCCGCGCACCATGCAGGTCGACGGTCCAGCCGGAGGGATTGGCCAGGATCCGCCGGGCCAGCCCCGCATCGTCGAGCGCGACCTGTCCTGCGGCTGCCCGCACCGTGTCGGGCATCGCGCTGCCGAACAGACGCACCTTGGCGGGGGGCTTCTTGCCGGCGGACGCGCCCGTGCGACGGTCGCCCTCCCCGTCGCCCTCGTGGAGATGGCCGTACTCCGGTACGAAGCCGCTCCAGCGGAGCGCGAAGACGACCCGGTCGGCCGTGACGGTGACGACGGCGACAGCCGTGCTGTCGCGGGTACCGGTGAGGGTGGCGGCGAAGCTCGTCGGGACGACGGCGACCGGACCGGCGGGTGCCGCGGGGGCGGCACCCGCGAGGCCCGCCACCATCACCGCGGAGACCACTGCTGGAAGACGCTTCATGCGCCTCACAACGGAGATCAGCGCACGCGGGACACGTACCGGCCGCCGCACTGTCCGCCGTTGCGGTGAAGCGCCCCGGAACGCACCCTGGAAGCAGAGACAGGGGAGATCGCCATGCCCACTCTCGAAGAACAGATCGACATCACGGCACCCGGTGACGTGGTCTGGGACCATCTGCACCAGGTCGAGGACTATCCCCGCTTCGTCGGAGGAGTCCGCGAGGCCCGGCGCGAGGGCGCGTCGGGCATCCACATGGATCTGGAGGGCACCCGGGGCGGCGTCCGCGGAGTCGACGCCGCCACCGAGGACCTCCGGCCCCGGGAAACGATGACCTGGAGGACGGTGGACGCCCCGCACCTCAGCGGCTCCGTCTCGCTCCTCCCGCTCGACGCGACACACACCAGGGTCCAGCTGCGGATGGAGTACGACCCGGGCGAGGCGCACGACAGTTTCGGCGGCCCCAAGGGGTTTGCACAGTCGGCGGCCTTCGAACGGACCGTCCGGCAGGACCTCCGCCAGTTCAAGGACCTGGTGGAATTCGCGCATCCCGTTCAGTAATGCCCGTACGGCGAAAGTGATCCGTCATGACGCAGCACTGGAACATCGACCTCTCGTTCGAGGAAGACGGGACCCGGACCGCCTGCAAGGCTTCCCTCAGTGGCCCCGACGCCCCCGGCGTCCAGGGGCTCGGCATAGCGAGGCGCAGCCCGAGCGACACTCCGGACCCGAAGATCGGAGAGGAACTGGCAGCCGCCCGCGCCTGCTCGAAGCTGGCCCACGAACTGGTGGACCGCGCGGCGGCTGACGTGGAAGGGCATACCCACCGACCGGCCGATATCGCGATGTGACCGACCGAACCGCCCGACCGAACCGACCGAAGTGAAGGACCTGAACGAACGATCAGGTCGAATCGGCTGACCGGGAAGGACCGGGCGCGAATCCGCTCCGGCCCTTCCCGCCGTGCGTTCGTCCCGCCGTGCGTTCGTCCCGTCGTGCGTTCGTCCCGTCGGTCCCGGGCCCGCGGTGCGGACCCGGCCGCTGCCGCGGGGCCGGGAGCCTCACCCCTCCGGCCTCGGCGCAGTCACCCGCACCTCGAAGCCCTCGATGCCCTGGGGCGCCTCATCCGCGACGTCCACCCGTCGTACCTCCGCCGCCGGAGGACCCTCCCGCGTCCAGCGCACCACTGTCTCCACGGCGTCCGGATCCCCCTCGAACACCGCTTCCACGTTCCCGTTGGCCAGATTCCGCACCCACCCGGACACCCCGTACTCCCGGGCCACCCGTCGGCAGGTGTCCCGGTAGAACACACCCTGGACCAGCCCTGACACGATCACGCGCTTCCGCACCATGACCGGATGGTACGAGCCCCCGCCCCGGTGCGGGCGGTACACACCCGGGGGCGTCGGGGGTCTCAGACCCCTTGGATCCGGTTGGCGCCGTGGCACTGTCCGTAAGCCGACCCCGTCCCGCACCAGCAGTCCGCGCCCCTGGCCGGCGGCCACGGCACTGCGCGCCCGCGGGCGGCCAGGGTGGTGGCGTACTGCGGGAGCAGATTGGGGTCTTCGGGTGAGGTCGCCTCGGAGGCGGCGAAGGCTTCGTAGGACGGGACGGTGCCGGTGACGATGCCCAGGTTGCCGGTGCCGGCGGTGGAGAGGTCCCGCAGGGCGGATTCGATGGAGCTGAGGTGGGTGTCGTGGGCCGGGTACTCCACCGTCAGTGCCGGGTAGGCGGTGAGGAGTTCGCTGAGTTCCGCGGTCGGCCAGTGGAGTACGGCGACCGGGAAGGGGCGGGAGAGCGCCGCGCGGTAGGTGCCCAGTTCGGTGCGCAGGCGGGCGATCTCGGCGCGGAGTTCGGTGGGATCGGACGAGCCGAGGGCCCACAGACGGTTCGGGTCGTGCAGTTCGTCCAGCGGTACGGCCGCCGTGTGGAGGCGGTCGGCCAGGGTGTCCCAGTCGTCGTGGGGGAGGGCGAGCAGGCGGCGGACGCGGTGGCGGCCGGTGAGGAGCGACCGGGTGGAGTAGGGGATCTCGTCGTCCGGGGCGATGAGCCGGGAGACGGCCGTGGTGAAGGCCTCGTGGGCGGCGTCGAGCTCGTCGTGGGCCTCCAGGGTCTCGGCGATGATCTCCCAAGGGCCCGCCTCGTCGGGGGCGGCCACGCGGATGCCCTCGATGAGTGCCCGGGCCTCGGCCTCATGGCCGTATTCCCAGAGATTCGCTGCTTGCAGCGCCTTGATCAGGTAGGGGTTGTCGGGGGCGTCCGCCAGCAGGCCGTCGTACAGGCCGGTCGCGCGGGCGCGGTCGCCCGACAGTTCGAGATGGGCCGCGGCTTGGAGCAGCAGCGGTTCACGGTCCTCGGGGTACTGCTCCGCGGTTCGCAGCAGACGCTCGGCTTCGGTGGTGTGGTCGGCAGGCGTGTCGGGGCGCATGTACGACACCGTACTGCCGAGGAGCCCTGCCGCCGTAGGCCCCTTCACAGCCCTGGTGGGTTGGTGGTGCTGCCCCTATCGTGCGGCCCGTGCGGATACCCGTGGGCGCTCGGCGTGGGCGGACTCACCGCGGCGGCCGGGTTGTGCTGGCCCGGGGGCTGTGGGGGGCCGCCGAGACCGCCGTGACCGTGGGCGTCGTCGTTCTGCTCCTTGTCGTGCACCAGCTCTGGTGGACCAACCGGCAGGCCGCCGAGGGCGCGCGGCGCCAGGTGCGGGTCCTGGAACGGGAGTGGGGCGGGAGCGGCCCGGGGGAAGCGGGGCGGGAACCCGTGAGCGGAGCGAGCGGTCGGAGCGATGCGGACGGCCGGGACGGCGCGGAGTCGGCCGGCTCTCCTGGGGTGGGCGGCGGGACGGCTTCGACCCACCGCCGGATGCCCCGCTGGGAGCAGGCGTACGCCATCCTGCGCATTCCCCGGCTGGGGCTGGTCGCACCGGTGGCCGAAGGCACGGCGAAGCGCGGTGTGCTCGACAAGGGATATGTCGGGCACTACGCCGGGACCGCACAGCCGGGGCAGCCCGGGAACTTCGCCGTCGCCGGGCACCGCAACACACACGGTGAGCCGTTCCGGCGCCTCGACCGACTGCGGGCGGGTGACACCGTCGAGGTCGAGACGCGTGACGCCGTCTTCACCTACCGGGTCGACCAGCGATTGCCGCAGACGTCCGCGGGGGACGGTGGAGTGATCGCCGCCGTCCCGAGAAGTGGTGTGAAGCCCGTGTACGGGTACGGCGAGCCCGGCCACTATCTGACCATGACCACGTGCACGCCCGAGTACACGTCGAAGTACCGGCTCGTGGTGTGGGGGCGGCTCGCCTCGATGCGGCCTCGTTGACGCATCTGTCTAAGATCAGGTGGTTTTCGATTTTCGATTTGATTTGGACTGAAGTCGTGCGTATGCGTGCGGGGGCGGAATCATGGTGAGCAGGCGCGGTCTGCTGGGCGGGGCGTTCGTCGCCGGCGCGGGAGCGCTGTCCGGGGTGGCGGCGGGGGCGCGGACGGCTGTGGCGGCGGAGGCGCCGACCGTATCCGGTCCGCTCGGCCCCGTTGCCGTTCCGCATCTGATCGAGGCGGACCGGATGGTGCGGTACCAGCGCCTGCTGGCCGCCGGGTATCTGCCCGACGGACTGGTCGGTCACTGGCCGCTCGGCGGCGACGGTGCGGATCGGTCCGGGAACGAGAGGGACGTCGTACCGGGCGCGGGTGCGCGGTGGAGCGCGCTGCGGGTCGCGGGTGAACTGAGTTTCGACGGCACGTCCGACGCGTACGCGGCCACCGGGGCGGTGCTCGACACCACGTCCCCCTTCACGGTTTCGGCGTGGGTCAGGCTCGCCGATGGCGCGGCGGCGGGTGACGGCCCCACGGGCGGGACGAACGGCAGGAACTGGTACACCGCCGTCAGCCAGGACGGGGCCAAGTGCAGCCGCTTCCTGCTCCAGTACGCTCTGGACGTCAATACCTGGGCGTTCAGGGTCCGTGACGAAGACCAGACGGTCAGGTCGGTGGCGGTGGCGTTGAAGCCCCCGACGGCGGGTGTGTGGACACACCTCGCCGGGGTGTGGGACGGCGCGAGGATCCACTTGTACGTCGACGGTGTGCTGCAGAGCAGTGCCGACGCGGCGATCTCCTGGGCCGCGACCCGGGGATTCAACATCGGGCGGGCCAAGCTGGACGGCGCTCCGGTGAACCGCTTCAAGGGGTCCATCGCCGATGTACGGGCCTATGCGCGGGCGCTGTCGGGCGACGAGGTCGCCCTGGTGAGCGGGCGCATCGGCCGCGAGAACAACGTCTACCTGGTCGGTGGGGCGCCCGAGGCGGTCTGGGGGCAGCCTTCGCAGCCGGCCGGCTGGGTGGCCAGGGCCCGCTGCTCCTCGTTCATGACCCGCGTCCTCGCGTACGCCTACCCATGGGCCACCGACCCCTACTTCTCCGCCCACTTCGACGACAGAGGCCCGGAGGCCGAGGACTACCACAAAGCCTTCAACGGCGGGGCCGGCCCGCGTTTCAAAAGGATCCGCAGGGTGGTCGACCTCCAGCCCGGTGATCTCATCGCCATCGACTACAAGGGCACGGTGGACGGGAGCACCGGCCACATCGTGATGGTCCGCGAGGTCAAGGGCGTCTACAGGGGGTCGGGGAACGTGTCCGACGAAACCCAGTACGTGGTGGAGGTCATCGACAGCGCCGCCAGCCCGCACGGTGTCTACGGGGCCACCGACTACGCGCAGTTCCCGGACACGAGGATGGTGGGTACGACGGGCAACCTCGAAGGGGTCGGAATCGGGCACATGGTGTTCTACGCCCGCAGTGCCACCGGTGCGTTCTCGCGGTACCGGTTCAGCGTCAACTCGGGCCCGGACAAGACCTACACCGTCGATCAGCGGTCCATCGTGGCGGCGCGCGTCGTGTGAGCCGGCCGGTGTGGAGCCGGTTCGTTCGAGGTGGACCGGGGGCGGGGGCGGCGGCGGGTGCGCAGAGCCGCGGGTCGAGGGGCCGATGCCCGCGTGCCGCGGGCGATCTGAGTTGTCCACAGGGGGAACCTGCGATCGATTTTGCTCGTGTATAACGAGTGAAGGCCCGTACACCGTGAGCCGTTTGAAGCGATGGCAGAGCCCGAGAGGAGGAGGCGACCGTGACCGGACGTCCCTGGCGCATGGCACAGCCGCTCGTGCTGCTCCTGTTCATCCTTGTCGAGGTGTTCCTTTCCGAGGGCATCGGTCTCTCCGTCGCCGTCGCGCTCGCCGCGACGGCCGCCGCGGGCGCTGCCCTCGTGGTCTGTGCGCTGGTCCTCTCGCAATCGGTGCCGCCGGTCCCGCGGACGCGAATACGCACAGCGCTACGGGACCGTGAGCAGCGCACCGCCTTCCTGCCGCAGCGCGACCCCGACGCCTCGGGCCGCATCAGACCCCGGGCTCCGGGCCGTTCGTGCACGACGGCCGCGTAAGGGGTAGCCGACCGCTTCGTTCGCTCTCGGATCCCGCGTTCCGGGTCCGGGTCCCGGGTGCTCCTCGCATGCCGTCATGCCGAGATGTCTGTCTCTTTCCGGCACGACGGGACCCCGGAGGGCCTCCTTGTCCACCTTCCATGCCTTTGCTCCGTTCGCATCTTTGACATCCGCTTTCGCCTCGTTGGTCGGGCGGTTCGCCGACCTTGTCGAGTCCGTGTTCCAGGAGACGGCGACCGCCGTGGCGATCGTCCTGCTCACGGCGCTGGTGCGGCTCGTCGTCCTGCCGCTCTCGCGGGCTGCCGCGCGGGGGCAGAAGGCCCGGGCCCGGCTCGCGCCGCGGATCGCCGTTCTGCGCGAGAAGCACGGCCGGAATCCGGAGCGGCTCCAGCGGGCGATTCTGGAGCTGCACGCCGAGGAGAAGGTGTCACCGCTTTCGGGGCTGCTCCCGAGCCTGCTGCAGGTGCCGGCGTTCTTCCTGCTCTATCAGGTGTTCGCCGGGGGCGGTGTGGGCGGGGAGCTGTTCGGTGCCCCGCTGGGCGGGCGGTGGTCGGAGGCGCTCCGGGACGGCGGGGTGTTCGGAGCCTCGGGGCTGGTGTACGCAGGGCTGTTCGTGATCGTCGGGATCGTGGCCACGTTCGGCTTTGTGCGCGCCCGCCGGCAGTCGGCCGCGGTGGTGACCACCGCTTCTGTTCAGCCGGACGTGCCGGGGATGGAGGCCGTCGCGAAAGTGATGCCTCTGCTCTCGTTCGCCACCCTCGTGACGGTGGCCGTGGTGCCCTTGGCGGCTGCTCTGTATGTCGTCACGAGCACGGTCTGGGGCGCGGTGGAGCGGGTCGTCCTGTACCGGGACTCGTCCGTGGTCGCGACGCCGGCTACCGGCGGGTAAGGGTCCAGTACGTGAAAGGGGGCTTGCGGGGGAGTTCGGGCGCCTTGGAGGATCAGCTGAACCTCCGGTGGCCGCACCCATCGGCCGGGCCTGTCGGGAAGACCTCGACCACAGGGAGATGGCCATGAGACTGCTGCGTGTCGGACCGGTGGGGGCGGAGCGTCCCGCGTTGCTCGACCGGGACGGAGTGACGCTGAGGGATCTGTCCGCGCTGATCGCCGACATCGACGGGCCGCTGCTCGCCGACGATGCCGCGCTGGACCGGATCAGGGCGGCGCACGAAGCCGGTGCGCTGCCCGTGCTCGACGCGGCAGGGCTGCGCACGGGTCCACCGCTGGCGCGTGTCGGCAAGATCGTGTGCATCGGGCTGAACTACCACGATCACGCGGCCGAGACCGGTGCCACGACTCCCACGGAGCCGGTCGTCTTCCTCAAGGCGGCCGACACCGTCGTGGGGCCCGATGACATCGTGCTGGTGCCGCGGGGCGGGGCCAAGACGGATTGGGAGGTGGAGCTGGCGGTCGTCATCGGAAGGACCGCCCGCTACCTGGAGTCGGACGGTGAGGCACTCGCGTGCGTCGCGGGATACGCGGTGGCGCACGACGTATCGGAGCGTGCCTTCCAGCTCGAACACGGCGGCACCTGGGACAAGGGCAAGAACTGCGAGACGTTCAACCCGCTCGGGCCCTGGCTGGTGACACGGGACGAAGTGCCCGATCCCCAGGCGCTGACGCTCCGACTCTGGGTCAACGGCGAGCTGAGGCAGCACGGTTCCACCGCCGACCAGATCTTCCCGGTGGCCGCGGTGGTCCGCTATGTCAGTCACTTCATGACCCTGTACCCCGGGGACGTGATCAACACCGGTACGCCCGCGGGCGTGGCGCTGGGGCAGCCGGAGCCCAAGCCGTATCTGAAGGCGGGTGACGTGGTCGAGCTGGAGATCGACGGGCTCGGCCGCCAGCGGCAGGAGCTGAAGGACGGCTGACCCGGTGAGGCCCCGAATGGACGGCTGGCCACCGCGACGCCCCGTATGGACGGTTCACCGCCGCGCGGCCTGCCTGGACGGTTGATCCCGGCGAGGTCCTGTGTGTGGGGGAGGGGGCCGCGGAGGCGGTGCGGGGGATTCACCGCCTCCGCGGCGTCAGGGGGTGGCCAGGCGGGTCAGCGCCTCGACCACCGTCGCGTGGTCCTCGGCCTGGGGAAGGCCGGAGACCGTGCCGATGACGCCCGCGCCGTCGACGTGGAGGGGGAACGAGCCCCCATGGGCCGCGTACCGGTCCGGGTCGAGGCACGATGAGGCATCGAATGTGGTGCCCTCGGCCCGGAACCTGCTGCCCACCAGGAGGGAGCTCTCGTCGTAGCGCTCCACGACGCACCGCTTGCGGTCGATCCAGGCGTCGTCATGGGTGAAGCCGCGGAGCGTCAGCCGCCGCTCCTGGGCCTCCGGTTCCGCTGTGCCCGAGGCACCTGGGACGCCGCTCATGGGCCCAGCTCCACGGTGACGCCCTCATGGGCGGAGCGGCGGGCCGCCTCCAGGACGTCGAGGGTCGCGGCGGCCTCATCGGCGGTGACGGGGGGCGGGCCGCCGTCGCGCAGAGCGTCGGCGATCGCGGTGTAGTAGGCGGGGTAGTCGCCCTGAAGGGTCCCGACCGGGCGTCCGCCCCCGGTGAGCGGGGACTCACCGGAACCGATCCTGCCCCACAGCCGCTCCGGCTCCACCCCCCAGCAGGAGTCGCCGGGCCGCGGGCGTTCACCCTCCCGCAGCGCGGCCTCCTGCGGGTCGAGGCCGTACTTGACGTATCCGGCCGACGAGCCGAGGACCCGGAAGCGCGGACCGAGCTGGGCCGCGGTGGCACTCACGTACAGATGTGAGCGCACGCCGTTCGCATGGGTGACGGCGATGAATGTGTCGTCGTCCGCCTGGGCTCCGGGGCGGCGTATGTCGGACTCCGCGTACACACGGACGGCCGGGCCGAAGAGGACCAGCGCCTGGTCGACCACATGGCTGCCGAGGTCGTACAGCAGCCCGCCGAACTCCTCGGGAGAGCCCGACTCGCGCCAGCCGCCCTTGAGCTGGGGCCGCCAGCGTTCGAAACGGGACTCGAAGCGCAGCACGTCGCCGAGTTCGCCGTCCTCGATCAGCCCGCGCACGGTGCGGAAGTCGTTGTCCCAGCGACGGTTCTGGAACACGGAAAGCAACAGACCGCGCTCCCGGGCGAGTGCCCCGAGGTCGCGCGCCTCGGCGGCCGTACCGGCGATCGGCTTGTCCGCCACCACCGGGAGCCCGGCCTCAAGGGCGGCGGTCGCCAGCGGGACATGGGTCTTGTTGGGGGACGCGATCACGATCAGATCGAGTTCGTCCGCGCGGGACCACAGTTCCTCGGGAGCGGCGGCGAAACGAACCTCCGGATACGCGGTCCGTGCCTGCTCGCGGCGTGCCTCGTTCGCCGTCACGACGGTGTCGAGGACGAGGTCCGCGGTCGACGCGATCAGCGGGGCATGGAAGACCGACCCGGCAAGGCCGTAGCCGATGAGGCCGACGCGCAGCGGGGAGGAGGTACGGCGAATCACCCCTCCACTTAAGCAACGCTGTTGCCAAACTGCAAGCGGTGCGCACAATGGAAGGGTGAGGGTGAACTGGGCCAGGGCGATCGGGGCGACCGGCGAGGCCGCCGGTGCGTCCGCCGGTGCGTCCGCGGGCGAGGCGCAGAGCGCGCCCGGGGGTGCGGGGGCGCCGGGCGGCTGGGGTGTCGGCCCCGGTGTGAACCTGCCGCTGCTGCGCAACCACAACGCCGCACTGGTGCTCGATCTGCTGCGCACGGCGGGTGAGGACGGCATCAGTCGGCTGGAGCTCGCTGAGCGCACCGGCCTCACCCCGCAGGCCGTCAGCAAGATCATGGCTCGGTTGCGCGACGAGCAGCTGGTCACGGAGGCGGGCCGACGCGCGTCGACCGGGGGCAAGCCGCGCACGGTGCTCCGACTGATCCCCTCGGCGGCGTACGCGGTCGGGGTGCAGATGGACCGGGACGAGCTGACCGTGGTCCTGCTCGACCTGGCGGGCGCACAGGTGGCCAGCCGGGCCGTCACGGCCGATCTCGGAGCCGGTCCTGACGCCGTGACCGGACGGATCGCCGACCAGGTACGGGCCCTGCTGACCGATGCCCTGCCCGGTATGCCGTCGGGCGTGGCTGCGGCTGCGGATGCGAGCGCCGGGGACATGGGTGCCGCGGAGGGTGCCACGGGTGAGGAGCCGGCGCGGGGCGGCGGCCCCTTCGCGCGGGTGCTCGGAGTGGGTCTCGCCATGCCGGGGCCACTCGACCACCGCACCGGAGTGCCCCTGCGCGTCACCGGCTATCCGGAGTGGGACGGCTACCGGCTGCGGGACGAACTGGCCCGGAGGCTGAGCCTCCCGGTCGTCCTGGACAAGGACACCAACGCCGCAGCCCTGGGGCTGCTGTTGCGCGGAGAGGTCGGCGACTTCGCCTATCTGCATCTGGGGACCGGTATCGGAGCCGGACTTGTGCTGGACGGGTCGCTGTACCGGGGAGCACGGACCGGAGCAGGCGAGTTCGGCCACCAGGTCGTGCACCTCGACGGACCTCTGTGCGCCTGCGGCAAGAACGGCTGTATCGAGGTGATGTGCATGACCGCCGCCGAACGCGGTGACGTCGCCGAGGCCGCGCGTCTGCTGGGTATCGGTGTCGCCAACCTGGCGGAATTGCTCGACATCGAGCAGGTGCTGCTCGGCGGACGGCTGGTCGCGGCTGCCGAGGGCGAGTTCGTACGGGGGGTGCGGTCCTCGCTCTCCTCGCGCAACCGGGTGATGGTGGCTCCGGCGGGTGGCGGAGCCTACCGGGTCGCCGAAGGCGCGGCCCAGATGGTGCTCGCTCCGGTGTTCGGGCGCGCCGAGGTGGCCTTCGTGTCGTACCCGGGCTGACTGCGGGGCCCGGTGGACCGGTGTCCGCCGCGTCGGCGGGGCCCGGAAGATCCCTGGGCCGGCTATCGCTCGGTCGGCTCCTGAACATGGGCCGACCGGGCGTAATGGTGTGACTGTCCGACCGGATGGGTGTGGTGTTCCCTCGACAACGGACCCGCACATGGCAGCGTCGTGCCCGCACGCCGCATCCGGAGCGAAGGGTCCCCCATGCGAATGCGCCGCGCCCTCGTCACCGGACTGGCCGCCGCCATGGTCACTCCCGCCGTCGTGTTCACGGCCCTCACCGGCCAGGCCGCGGCGACGCCTTCCCCCTCGCCCGAGCCGTTCTGCGGTGACGTACGCGCCCAGGTTCTGCCCATCGGCACCAGCATCCAGGGCGGTCCGGCCTCCTACCGGGCCGGCTCCGGGTACGGGCAGTTCACCGTCGTACTGGCGAACACCACGGCCCGGTCCTGTGTGCACATCCATCCCGTCCTCGTCCTCACCGGGCGGGACCACGCACTCGCACCCGCTCAGATCCGGATGGAGTTCCTGGACGAGGTGCACAGGACATGGCGCCCCGTCACCTTTGTCGCGACCGACCAAGGAGAGGCCGTCGGAGCCTTCGGAGGCGCGAAGGGCGCCGAGGAGACCCCGGCGGCAGCGGAGTTCGAGGGCTTCGCCATTCCCGCCCGCAGCAGCGTCACCGTATCCGTGCGTCTCGCCTTCCCTGCCCCCGACACCCTCGCCGACGCGGTCGTGGCGAACGCCGCGGTGGTCCAGCGCCGGGGCGCCGACGGCGACTGGGTGGGGGAGTCGGCGGACTACTCGTTCAGCCTGCTGGCGTCGGGCGAGCCGCTGCCCCTGACACCGTCGTCGACCTCGTCAGGCACCCCGCCCGACGCCCCGTCAAGCCTTCTGACCGGCAGCGGCGATGAGATTCCCGACCCCAACGAGCTCGCCCAGACCGGCAGCCACGCCGACATCGGCGTCGTCGCCGCCGTCGCCGCCCTGCTCACCGCCGCGGGAATGCTGCTCACCGGCGCACATCAGCTGCGCACCAGGCGCCACTGACGGCCGCCGATCACCACCGGCCGTGTCGCCGAATGGAATCCGGGAGTTCACCACCCGTCCCTGGTGACCCCGGGGATATCGCGGAAAGATGACGGGTATGGACCAACGCCCCCGCTTCGACTGGGGCGTTGGGCTGAGCGTGACGTACCACGTCCACAGTCCGCAGGTCACCACACTCCGACGGAGGAACCCCCGATGCCGACCTTCGGCATTCCCCGCCGTACCGTGCTCGCCGCAGGCGCCGCGACCGCGTCGGTCGCCGCCACGACCGCCACGTCCTTCGCCACCGCGCGCGCCGCACATGCGGCGGCGCCCACCCTCCCGAACGGCACCAGCAAGGACAAGGTGCTCGTGATCGGCATGGACGGGCTGCGTCATGACCGGATCGACGCCGCCAACGCCCCGCACCTCAGGTCGATGATGGCGAACGGGACGTACGGCACGTCCTTGCTCTACTCCTACCCGATGGCGGCGACCTCCTCCGGTCCCGGCTGGTCCACCATCTCCACCGGTGTCTGGCCCGACAAGCACGGCGTACGGGACAACACCTTCATCGGCAGGAACTACGGCAAGTACCCCGGCTTCCTCGCCCGCCTCGCGCAGGTGCGCCCGGACCTGTCGACGTACGCCGCCGTCGACTGGAGGCCGCTGGACACCCAGGGCACGGTCACCCCGGGCGCCGATGCCAAGCTGGTCCTGGACGGTGACGCGGGCGGCTATGCGGGGCATGACGCCACCATCGCCGCCGAGACCGAATCGGTTCTGCGGAACCAGAACCCCGATGTCCTGTTCGTCTACTTCGGCGAGACCGACGAGATCGCCCACAGCCTGGGCACCGGCCGGAGGTATCTGGAGGCCATAGCCACCCAGGACGCGTACCTGGGTCGCCTACTCGCCGCCATCAAGGCCCGTCCTTCTTACGCCACCGAGCGCTGGACCGTGATCGTCGCCACCGACCACGGCCATAGGGACGCGGGCGGCCACGGCGGCAGCTCCATCGAGGAGCGGCGTACCTTCGTCCT
The DNA here is from genome assembly GCF_037023745.1 of Streptomyces sp. SCSIO 30461. Lineage (NCBI taxonomy): Bacteria > Bacillati > Actinomycetota > Actinomycetes > Kitasatosporales > Streptomycetaceae > Streptomyces > Streptomyces sp. SCSIO 30461. The sequence goes on along the minus strand of NZ_CP146101.1, from coordinate 6,974,640 downwards.
CGCCCAGGGCCCTGGGATCGCCGCCGGCGCCCGCCCCATCGACACCCGGCTGGTCGATGTCGCCGCGACCGTCTTCAGGCAGCTGGGAATCATCCCTGACCCTGCCTGGGGGTTGGACGGCAAGCCCGTCCAGGAGCGTTCCGCCGACCCGTTCGACACGCTCCGGTCCTCCCTCACCCCGCGGGTGGACGAGGCCGGGATCCCCGCGTCGGTGCTCGGTTTCACCCGCACCCCTCCCAGCGGCTGGTCCGTCATCAACAACGCGATGGGCACCGGCGGGGTGACCGAGTGGCGTGGCTGGACCTTCGCCACCGACGAGTTCTGGTCCCGCACCCACCGCGACCAGTGGCGCGAACTCAATGTCCGGGCCCGAGGCGTCTTCGCCGTCGCCGACTCCGACGAGTGGGACGACAAGTCCAACTCGGGCGGCTACGACTCGACGCTGGTCAGCCCGGCGTACGACGTGCGGGGCGCGGGCACCGTGCGGCTCGACTTCACGACCCTCTACCGTCAGGAGGGCAGCCAGACGGCCCAGATCCTGGTCTCCTTCAACGGCGGTACGCCGACCGTCGTCAAGAGCTACACCTCCGACGTCGTCTCCCAGCCGCAGTCGGTCTTCGTGGCTGTCCCGGCCGACGCCTCCAGCGTGAGCTTCCGCTTCCGGTACACCGGGCGCAACAACTGGTACTGGGTGATCGACGACGTCAGGGTCGCGCCTGCCTGACCCGCCGGGGCTGCCCGAGCAGTCCCGGCGGGCAGCCGTCCGCGCCGGTACCCGCGATCAGGCCGGCCGCAGCGCCTGCGGTCAGACCAGCTCGACCAGGTCGGCGATCGAGTCCTTCACATGGGTCGGGCGGTAGGGGAACCTGTCCAGGTCCTCCGGCGCGGTGAGCCCGGTGAGCACGAGGTACGTCTCCATCCCCGCCTCCAGCCCGGCGAGGATGTCGGTGTCCATCCGGTCGCCGATCATGGCGCTGGTCTCGGAGTGGGCGCCGATGGCATTGAGGCCCGTACGCATCATCAGCGGGTTCGGCTTGCCCACGAAGTAGGGCTCCTTGCCCGTCGCCTTCGTGATGAGGGCGGCGACCGCGCCCGTGGCGGGGAGCGCGCCCTCCGTGGAAGGCCCGGTCTCGTCCGGGTTCGTCGCGATGAACCGCGCCCCGTTGTTGATCAGCCGTACCGCCCGCGTCATGGCCTCGAACGAATAGGTGCGGGTCTCGCCCAGGATCACGAACTCGGGCTCGGTGTCCGTCAGGATGTATCCCACCTCGTGCAGAGCGGTGGTCAGGCCCGCCTCGCCGATGACATACGCGGACCCCCCGGGGTGCTGCCGCTCCAGGAACTTCGCGGTCGCGAGGGCTGAGGTCCAGATGTTCTCGGCGGGTACGTCCAGGCCGATCCTGCGCAGTCGCGCGTGCAGGTCACGCGCGGTCTGCATCGAGTTGTTCGTGAGTACCAGAAAGGGACGGCCGGACGCGCGCAGCTTCTTGACGAAGGTGTCCGCTCCGGGGATGGGGATGCCTTCACGCATCAGCACCCCGTCCATGTCGGTGAGCCATGTTTCGATGGGCTTACGCTCTGCCATTCTGCCGGTCTCCTGTACACGAGCGTTGGCTGAGGGCCGCCGGTACGACACTGTGCCGACGGCCCCAGCGTAACCAGCCCGGGGGAGTGCCGCTTAGCCCATCCGGGTTCCCCGGAGATGCGGAAACGGGCGAACCGCGTGAATCTACTGATACCAGGAGGTTCACAATGGGTTCTCAGTTCACTACTCTGCGTGTCATAGGTGCGGTCGGCGGCCTGTTGATGCTGGCATCCACCGCCGGGCCGGTGTACGCGGCGCAGGATGGCGGTCGGACCGCCACCGACTGCGAGAGCCGGGCAGGCTCCGCCGCATCCGGTGCGTATGTCCTGGACGCCGAGATGTCCGGGTTCGGGGGTTCGAGGGGGCCGCTCATCGGCCTTGACTGCGGTGGTCGGCAGTACGGCTCACTGGGCTCGGTCCAGGCGGCGCGGCAGGAGGGCGAAGGAGACGAGAACCCCAAGCCCCAGCAGAGCTGGAGCCAGAACAAGACCTGGGAGCAGGACGAGAAGAAGACCGGGGGCGGCGACGAGAAGAAGAACGACGGGCAGGACCGGAAGAAGCAGTACGAGAAGCCGAGCGGCAAGCAGGACGAGAAGAAGGGCGAGGGGCGGGACAAGAAGACCGACGGCGGGGGAGGCAGAGACGGCCGGGGCGATGACTCCGGCGACGAGCCCGATTCGGACAAGACTCCCTACGCCCCGGTGCGGGCTGGTGGCGGCGGCACCGCGACGTCCTTCGCCGCCGACGGCTCCGGTCGGCAGGGTCCCGGCACCACCCACACCGTGGTCGGTCTGGCCCTGGCCGCAGTGGCTGCGGCGACCATCGCGTTTCGCGGGTTCCGGCGCCGGCGCGCGAACGCGGCGGACAAGGACTGACGGCCGTGGGATCGTCCTCCGGTGATGCCGCTGCCCCCGTGCGCGGCGGCGGGCGGCTGCTGACGGGTGTGGCCTGGGCGGTCCTGCTGCTCAGCCTCTGGTTGTGGGGGCGCGGCGCGGTCGACGGGGTCGCGGGCAGCGCCCCCAGGACCGGCGACGTGGCCGCGGTGGGCAGGCCGCCGGGTGTGCCGTTGCCGCCCGCGCACGATCCCCTGGAGCCCGTGGGGCCCAGCAGGGTGGAGATCCCCTCGATCGGGGTGAAGGCCCCGGTGGTGATGCGAGGTCTGGACTCCTCGGGCGGGATCGAGCCCCCGCCGTACACCGAGGCGGGGACCGTGGGCTGGTTCGGGTCCGGCACTCAGCCGGGTGCGGCGGGTGCGGCGCTGTTCGTGGGCCATGTCGACACCGCCACCGAGCGGGCGGTGTTCTACGACCTCAGCGCGGCGCGCGCCGGACAGAAGATCCGCGTCACCCGGGCCGACGGGTCGGTGGCCGAGTTCACCATCGACGACGTCCAGGTGGTCGGCAGGGACCGGTTCGACGCCGGTGAGGTGTACGGGTCCAGGCAGCCGGGCAGGGCCGAACTGAGGCTGATCACCTGTGGCGGAACGTTCGACCGGGCCACGCAGTCCTACACGGCGAACGTGGTGGTCTCGGCCTATCTGACGGACGCCCGCGGGATCTGACAGGATGCGTTCCGGTTGGCCCTTCCGGCTGGCACGCCGGACGCGACCTGGCCACCACGCACCATGCGCGATGCACCAAGGGGGAGTGGATGTACGGCACTAGGGCGTGTTGCGAAAGTAGCTCCGTCCGCCCGCAGGGCGGGGCCTGCGGAGTCTGGTGCGTGCGATCGCAAGGCGGAGGATCATCCTCGTACTGGACGTACTTGGATGACTCCGACAACGCAGCGAGCGTGCGTGCCAGGCGTCGCGGGTCAGGAGGGACTTTCGCAACACGCCCCAGCGCCGGGCGGTCCCGCCGGGGAACGGAGCCCGGAGCGGGGACGCGAGCGGCGGCGGGCACAATACGCACGATGGGCACCGCGGGGGCCGTGGGGCTCGCGCTGCTGCTGTCGGGATGCTCGTCCGACGATGGCGGTGACGACCGGCCCCCCATCGCCCAGCAGCCCAAGGCGACGGATCCGTACTGGGTCAACCCGGACGGCAAGGCCGCCCGGCAGCTCGCCGAGTACCGCGAGGACGGCGACGGCAAGAACGCCGCACTGATCCAGAAGATCGCCGGGCAGCCGGCCGGCGAGTGGATCGGTCCTGACAACCCGGATGCCGAGGCCAAGAGGCTCACGGAGGCCGCGCGGAAGGCCGACCGCGAGGTTCTGCTGGTGCTCTACAACATCCCGCACCGCGACTGCGACCAGTTCTCCAAGGGGGGCGCCGCCGACGGGAACGCCTACCGCGAATGGGTCGACAAGGTCGCCAAGGGCATCGGCGACCGGCCCGCCACAGTGGTGCTGGAGCCGGACGCGGTGCTGCACCTGGTGGACGGCTGCACTCCCGACGAGTACCACGAGGAGCGCTACGACCTGCTGAAGGGCGCCATCACCCGGCTCAAGAAGCAGCCGGCCACCAAGGTGTACCTGGACGCGGGCAACGCGGGCTGGTCGCAACCGGATTCCCTGTTCGAGCCGCTCCAGTGGGCTGGGATCGCCCAGGCCGACGGCTTCGCGGTGAACGTCTCCAACTTCCAGACCACCGAGGCCAGCAAGGACTTCGGCAAGCGGCTGTCGGCCAAGGTCGGCGGCAAGCCCTTTGTGATCGACACCAGCCGAAACGGCAACGGTGCCTTCACGCAGGGCGACCCCAAGGAGAACTGGTGCAACCCGCCGGGCCGTGCGCTCGGCGAGCCGCCCACCACGAAGACCGGCGATCCGTTGGTCGCCGCGTATCTCTGGGTCAAGCGGCCGGGCGAGTCGGACGGCGACTGCAAGGGCGGCCCCAAGGCCGGCGACTGGTACCCGGCCTACGCCCTCGAACTGGCCCGCAACACCAAGTAGGAGACATGAGGGTGCCCCCGCAGCGGGGGCACCCTCATGTCCTGGGGGAAGCCCTACGGGACCTCGACCCACACACCTTCGGACGGCGTGCCCTTGTCGTCGGTCACGAAGAGCATGTACCAGCCGGACGGTACGAGGGATCGGTTCTTCGGCACGGTGACCTTGAACCCGTCCGCCGTCTTCTCCATCTCCAGCGCGATGGAGCGCTGGTCGACATCGGTGACGTGCGTGACCGCGCTCGGCCGCATCAGCTTGGCCGTCCTGAGCTTCGCCGCCTGCGCACTCTTGAAGGTGCCCGATGCCCCGCGCTTGATGCGCTCGGGGCCACCGCCGATCGCCGGGCGGGAGTCCCGGTAGAGGTACGGCGGGGTGTAGATCTCGATGCGCTGCTCGAAGACTCCGGGCTTGGTGTTGGCGGCGTCGGCGAAGAGCGAGTCGGAGCCGAAGATCATCACCCGGCCGTCGGGCAGCAGCACCGAACCCGAGTGGTAGTTGCGGCCCACCTGAGGGTCGGCCACCCGCGTGTAGGCGCCGCTCTTCGGGTCGTAGGTCCGAGCCTCAAGGATGTTGGAGCCGCCGCGCCCGCGGTAGTCCTCCGAACCGCCGGTGACGAGCACGGTGTCGTCCGGCAGCAGTGAGGCGCTCGGGTAGCGGGTGCCCTTGTCCAGGGTCGCGCCGTCCTTGAAGCCGGGCTCGTCCTCCTTGAGGTCGACCAGCCGGGACTTCTTGCTGGACTTCTCGGACTCGCCGACCCCGCCACCGCCGATGACCATGAACCTCTGGTCCTGTGCGGGCGGCAGCATGACCGTGGCCGAGGTCTCCAGCTTGTCCGGGTCGCTCATGCCCGGGACCTTCTCGAACGAGTTGTCCTCCAGGTCCCAGACACCCGGGTCGCGGCCGACGTCGGCCGGTCCGTAACCGGCGTTGGAGCCGGAGTAGAAGAGCTTCCCGTTGTCCATCAGGAAGATCGCCGGGTAGGTCGGGAAGCGCCGCTCGAAGCCGGTGTACTGCCACTTCTTGGTCTTCGGGTCGTAGATCTCGTCCTTGCCGGGGACGATCTGCCCGATCTCGTCGAGACCCGAGAGGGACAGGACCTTGCCGTCCTCGAGCGTGGTCAGCGTCGGGTACCAGCGGGCCTCGTTCATCGGGTCGACCTTGATGTACTTCTCGGCGACCGGGTCGAACTCGTAGGCCTCCTTGATGCCCTGGAAGTCCTTCTTGTCGAGGGCGAGCTTCTGCGCGATGCCGTAGACGTTGCGGGTGTCGGAGCCGGTGAGGCCGTGCACCCGGTAGTTGTCCTCGGTGCCGGTCTCGTGCTTCTTGCCGGACTTCTCGGCCTCGACGTAGATCCGGCCGAGCCCCGCTTCGGTGCGCAGGAACTCACCGGTCTCCGGGTCGAAGACCTTCTTGGCCCGCTGGACCAGCACCGGGTCCTTGGACACGAAGGTCTTGCCGTTGGCCTTGCCGGTGAACTTGGTACCGGCAGGCAGCGTCATCGGCTTGTCCGGGTCTTCGTTGTGGACGATCATCAGGCCGCCGGCCTTGGTGACGTCGCCCTGGAGCTTCTCGTACCGCTTGGTGCCCCCGGCCACCAGCAGCTTTCCGTCGGGCAGTTGGGTGTGCCCGGCGCAGAACATGTCCTTCGGGGTCTCGATCTTCTTGAAGTCGCCGGTCTCCGGGTCCCACAGCACCGACTCGAACTTCTTGGCGTCGAAGTTCTTCTGGTTGTTGCCGGAGCCCGCGATCAGCAGCACCTTGCCGGTGTGGAGCAGGGCGGCGTGAATCGAGTTGATCCGGTAGCCGGCCGGGACGTCCAGGTAGTCCCAGCGGCCGTTGGCGGCCTTGTACTCAGGCTTGTTGATCTTGTACTCGTGGTACTGCTCCGAGCCGTACCGGTAGAGCGCCGGACCGTTGAACCCGGCGACCACGGCCACGACCGCCACGCCTACGAGTATTCGCCGGGCCCGGTTCCTGCGGTGGTTCGGCCGGACGGGCAGGGTGCTCATTTCTCACGTCCCCCAAGGGCGATCTGCATGGTCTGGTCGGGGGCCCGGTCGGGGCGCTCCTGTGGGTCGCGCGGCCCCGGCGAATCCCACGTCCCGCCGTCGGACTCCGGCGCGCCGCCGCTCCGGTTCCTGCGCTTCCTGCGGTTCTTCTTCTCCTCGCGTATCTGGTGCTGCCAGGCGAAGATCGGCGCCGCCGTGATCAGCAGAGCCAGCGAGGCCCAGGTGATCATCGCGGGGTGGTCATGGCCGAGGAAGAACGACGAGGCCAGCGAGCCGCCGAAGACCAGGATGAAGAACAGATGGATCCGGAAGGTCCCGAAGAGGGTGTCGGGGCTGGACGAGTCGCCCTTGGGCGTCACCACGAACTTGCTCTTGCGGCGCAGCACCGCGTCCATCAGGGAGCGTGCGTAGATCGGCGCGGACAGCGCGGACATCACCATTCCGGCGAGACCGCCGGAGCCCTCGGGTTCGTGCGGGGAGACGTTGTGGCGGCGGTTCCAGACGTAGAGGCCGATCTGGAGTGCCGAGGCATTGCCGTACAGCATCATCCAGATCACCGGGTCGATCTGCACACCCGAGGCGCCCATCCCCAGGAACAGCGCGCAGCTGAGCGCCGCCAGGATCCAGTTGAGGGCCGACATCGGATAGAAGATGATCATCATCGTGTAGTTGAAGAGCTTTCCGGGCGGCAGTGACCCGAAGCCCTTCCAGTACTGCTTGAGGATCGTCTCGTAGGTACCCCGGGACCAGCGCAACTGCTGGGTGAAGAAGTCGGTCCAGGCGGACGGGCCCTCGCCGACGGCGAGTACGTCCGGGGTGTACACCGAGCGCCACTTGTTGCCGCTCTCGGGGTTGCGGGCGCGGTGCATCTCGAAGCCCGTCGCCATGTCCTCGGTGATCGAGTCGTACAGTCCGCCGATCTGCTTGATCGCTTTGATGCGTACGGCGTTGGAGGTGCCGACGAACATGGGCGCGCCGTAGCGGTTGCCCGCGCGCTGGATCAGGGCGTGGAACAGGAACTGCTGGGACTCGGCCGCCTTGGTGACGAAGGTGTCGTAGTTGCCGTAGACCTGGGGGCCGATGACGAAGCCCACGTCCGGGTCGCGGAAGTATCCGAGCATCCGCTCCAGGTAGTTCGGCAGCGGGACGTGGTCGGTGTCGACGGAGGCGAAGAAGTCGTAGTTCTCACCGTGGGCTTCCAGCCAGGCGTTGTAGTTGCCGTGCTTGGTCTTGGCCCGATGGGCGCCGGTGGGCTGGTTCCACTTGGCGATGCCCTTGCGGGAGAAGTGGTGCACGCCGAGGCGTTCGCAGACCTTCTTGACCTCGGGGTCGTTGCCCTCGTCCAGCAGCCAGACGTGCATCAGCCCTCGGTGGCGGATCCTGACGGCCGCCTCCAGGGTCTTCGTCACCATCTCCAGGGGCTCCTTGCCCGGCACGAATGAGGTGAGGAAGGCGACCTTGGTGCCGGACTCCGGCACGACGGGGATCGGGTCGCGGGCGACGAGTGTCGCGTGTGCGTTCGACAGCACGTTCATGGTGCGGAAGAGCTCGATCAGGCCGATCGAGACCAGCATCACGATGTCGAGCCACAGCAGAAGGTCGTTCTTGAGGTTGGGATCCCGCTCGGTCCAGTGTTGGGGCTGCATCAGCCAGGCGAACAGTCCGAGTGAGACGAGCGGTGCCGCCCCGAGGAGCAGCGCGGCGCGTAACCGGTGCGGCTCCTGGGATATCAGGGAGCGGAACTGCACCCGGTAGGGCCGAGAGGGGTCCGGCTGGGTGAGGGGGCCGGCGAGTCGGCTGTAGTGCTCGTAGTCGTACCGCGGCAGCGCCTTCTTGGGGCGCAGCCGGGCTCCGGCCGTTCGGAGCTGCGGGGGGACCCGAAGCTGCGTGGTCCGGGAAGGGTCGTTGTCCTGCTGCCGGGCGCCGTTCGGCGTCGACGTCATGAGTCATCCCCCCGCACGCCTTCTGGCTGCGTGATCGTTCGTGTGTGCGACGCCCGGATCGCGGCTCCCCTGGACCGGCTGTTCCGGACGCGTCAATGGTCAGGCCAGTGCCTCTTACGCCTCGCAGACATGAGAATGCGGCCTTCCGGTTGCATGATGCCTCGCGCGGGAACCGCTTCGCGAACGGGTTCCCCTTACCCACGGTTGCGGCAAAACCCGGGCATAGCCCCGTAGGTCGCCACCAACTACTCGACCCAATGGTCCTATTGGAGTCACTGGTTCCACTCAGGTTGTACGACCGGAGCCTTGATCGCAAGGCGGTCCCCGTGGGCGGTCTGTAAGCGCTATACGTAGTGGGATGTGCGCCTGGGTGTGCACGTGTACGTAGATGCGCCGAAGCCCCCTCATCGGTGATGAGGGGGCTTCGGTATCGCGTGCGCCGCCAGGGACTCGAACCCCGGACCCGCTGATTAAGAGTCAGCTGCTCTAACCAACTGAGCTAGCGGCGCCTGCTGGCCTGGAGAACTCTACCTGACCTCCGGGGTGCTCCTGACCATTTCCCGGGGTCGAGGGTTCTCGGATGTTCTCGGATGTTCTCGGCCTGTCGGATGGTCGTTTTTTCCCTTCGGTCCGTCAGAATGCGACGCATTAGGTACTTAACAGTGCGTATCAGACCAGTTACGGCAGTGCGAGGACATCGTTATGACCGTTCCGGCCTCCGAGGAGTACGAGCCCCGGGCCGACCACGGCAGCTGCGCCGGATGCGCGGAGCCATGCCCTGACGCGCCGGCCCGCGCGCGCACCCCCCGAGCGCGCGGGAGGGGCGAGCGTACGGCGCACGGAGCCCGGTGCGCGCTGCTCCTGGCCGCGGCGGCGGGAATCGTGCTGTACGCGGGCGGGGGAGCCGGTGCGGCGGCCACGACCGCATGGGCGACGGTGAAGCGGCCGGCTCAGACCGGCGACACCGGCCCGGCGGAGGGCGCGACCACTCCGCAAGGCGGCCAGGGGCCGCTGCACGGAAAGCCGGCGCCCGGCTCCGCGGTGGCTCTGGCGCCCGGGCTGCGCCTGACCACCCGCGCGGAGATCATCAACCGCGCCAAGCTCTGGGTGGCCGCGAAGGTCCCGTACTCGATGACCGACTTCTGGTCGGACGGCTACCGCCAGGACTGCTCGGGCTATGTCTCGATGGCCTGGAACCTGCCGGGCAACGAGTGGACCGGGAGCCTCGCGCAGTTCGGGGTCCGGCTGGACCGCGAGGACCTGCAGCCCGGCGACATCCTGCTGTTCCACAACACGGCCGATCCGGCCAAGGGCTCACACGTCACGATCTTCGGCGGCTGGACCGACTACACCCACACCCACTACGTCGCCTACGAGCAGGCCAAGCCGCACACCCGGAAGCAGTCCACCCCCATGGCCTACTGGAGCGACTCCGACGCCTATGTGGCGTACCGCTACACGGGTGTGATCGGCGCGAGTGTCTCCTCCCACGCGCCCAGACCGTCCGCGGCCGACGCCATCGCCGCCTACCCGGGAGCCGCGCTCTTCCGGCCCGGTGCGGTGGGCGAGCACATCGCAGAGTTCGGCAGGTTGCTGAGGGGACGCGGCGCCGGGGCGCTCCTCGGCGAGGACCCGGGGACGCGCTGGAACGAGGCGTACCGGCAGGCGACGCTGGCCTTCCAGCGCGCTCAGGGGTGGAGCGGCCCGCTGGCGGACGGGCTGCCGGGCGCGGGGACTTGGGGCCTCCTGGTGAGCGGCCGGGGCAAGGACATCGCGCACGGCGGTACGGACGCGGTCACGGGTGCGGTCACCCGCGCCGGTACGGTCACCCGCGCGGAGCCTCGGGGTGTCGGGGGTGCGGGCACGCCTGCGGGCGGCGGTGGCCGGAGCGCGGTACCAGGCGGTGTCCCGGTGGACGGTTCCCCTCGGGTGGCCCCGCAGGACGCCGAGGCGGACCGGGCCGGACCCCAGGGCCAGGGCAGTCCGACGCCCGCGCGAGCCGGTAGTCCACCGGCCGCCGTCGGAAGCAGGCCCGGGGGCGCTGCAGGGAGCGCTGTCCCGCCGGCCGGTGAGGGCCGCGTCCCGCCAGGCGGTCGTGCGACCCCGGCCGTCCCACAGGACCCTGCCAGCCGTGCGGCCCCCGCCGTCCCGCCCCTTGCAGGTCGTGCCGTACCGCAGGGGCACCCCGCCGGACAGCCCGCGAGGGTGCCCGGCCATCCGGAACCCGCGAGCTTGCGGCCCGGCCAGACGAGCCCTCACATCGACGCACTCCGCGGCCGACTGGCGCAGCGGGGCTTCGGCAAGCACGGCACATCGCACGGCACCTCCCGACCCACATCACAAGGCACATCGGCGGGGCTCGGTCAGCAGTGGACCGAGGCGGACCGCCGCGACGTCCAGGCGTTCCAGCGCGCGCAGGGCTGGCGCGACGGCGCGGCGGACGGCATCCCCGGCCCCGAGACCTGGCGGCGGCTCTTCTCCTGAGCTGTCGCCCCCAGACCACGCCCATCCCGAGGAGCGGCTCCGGTGACCACCATGACTCCGTACCCCGAAGACCCCGCGGCCCCGCTGCCGCCACGACTACCCCGCCTGTCCGCACTGTCCGTCCCCGCCCGGGCCGACGTCCCGGGTGCCCCGGCCGGCGAACCGCCGACGACGCGGCAGTGGGAAGCGCCCGGCGCCGCCAGGGCCAAGGAAGGACTGCCGCCGCAGCTGCCTGACGCGGTGTCGGGCGATGGCCTCGCCGGTGCCGTGGATGTGCGCCATCCGGGAAGCGGGCACCTGCCGCAGGCCGCGTCCGGAGCCGCCGGTACGGCGGAGGAGCCGGCCGCGTACACCGCCGATGGCATCCTGACCAGCCCGCCGGACACCCTGCCTGGCAGGCGCGCCGGGACCCGCGATTCCGGTGGGACACAGGATGAGGCCGAGGCCGGAAGCCATGCCGAGCCCGGTTCCGCCGCGGCAGTCGACGCCGAAGCCCACGCTGGATCCCATGCCGAGCGCGGCTCCGTCAACGGCACTGTCAACGGCACTGTCAACGGCATCGACGCCGGACGCGGGGATCCGATCGAGGGCCGGATCGGGGCCGAGTCCGGGGGGCGGCTGCCGCTGCATCCTCTCTTCCGGGACGACGACACCGGGCGGGCCGGACCCCACCGCACCGATGACGACGACGGCGGCCCCGACACCCTCGCCATGCCCGTCATGTTCCCCACCGGCCGCAAGGCCGAGACCGGCGGCCGGCCGTCCCGGCAGCAGCAGCCGCCTCTGTCGCGCCCTCGCCCCACCGCGCCCGTCGACCCCAGGCTCCGCGAGCGCCCCGGGCCCGTGCTGCCCGGCTGGATCAGCCTGTTCATCGGCTGCGGCGTCCTCGCTGTGGCGGCGAACGTGCTCTACCGTGCCGGCGCCTGCCCCGACCGGGTCGCCCGGCTCTTCGGTCTGAGCGCGCACCCGTACCAGGGCATCGACATCGGCGAGTGGATGGTGCTCGGCGTCTGCCTGTTCGTCGCCGCGTTCACGCTCGGCGGCCTCGGTCGCGGTCGTGCGGGCCACGCCTGGGTCCTCACCCTGTTCGGGGAGTACCGCGGCAGCGTGCGCCGCTGCGGGTTGATGTGGGTGAGTCCGCTGCTGCTGCGCAGGCGGGTCGATGTGCGGCTGCGGCACTGGCGCAGTGAGCCGATGCATGTCGTGGACGCGGACGGTACACCTCTCCAGGCAACCGTCCTCGTCGTCTGGCGCGTCGAGGACACGGCGCGCGCCACGCTGACCCTGGCGGACCACGAGGGCTATCTGCGCGAGCAGGTCGAGTCGGCGACGGCGCGGGTGCTCTCCCAGCTCCCCGCCGACATCGCACCGGCCATCGGCGCACGCGGCGCGGCAGCGGACGACGGCGCGCCCGCGCTGCGCAACGCCGAGGCCGTCGGCGACGTGCTGACGAAGACGCTGGCGGTGGAGTGCGCCCCGGTCGGCATCGAGGTCTTCTCGGCGCAGCCGACCCGGGTCGAGTACGCCCCCGAAGTCGCAGCCGCCATGCGCCGCCGCCAGGTCGCGGCGATCGAGGCGGAGCACCGGGACGCGTTGATGACCTCGGTGGTGGACGCGGTCGACGAGACCGTACGGCGGCTGACGGTGCGCGGGCTTGTGGAGCTGGACGACTACGAGCGAAAGGCCCTGGTGCGGGACCTGACCGTGGCCTTCTGCACCGGACGCCCCGGCGGCTCGGACGGGTAGCGGGCGAGGAAGCCGCAGCCGGACCGCGGATGCCCTTCTGATTGGTCTGGACATGTCCAAACGGCGTCAATAGTCTGAGGCTTGGTCTGGACCTGAATGCACGGCATGGTGCGCAGCACTGCTCACGGAACACCCCCACGTTCTCCAGGAGCGACAGCATGCGGAAGCGAATAGGCGTGACCCTCGTCGGGCTCGCGGTGGCGGTGGCGGGCGGCGCGGTGCTCGCCACCGGCAGCGCCGCCGGTCACGGCTACACCGACACCCCGATCAGCCGCCAGCGGCTCTGTGCCGACGGCACGGTGGCGGACTGTGGCGAGATCCGGTGGGAGCCACAGAGCGTCGAAGGCCCCAAGGGCTTCCCCTCGGGAGGCCCGGCCGACGGAACGATCTGCGCGGGCGGCAACAGCCGCTTCGCGCAACTCGACGACCCGCGCGGCGGCAGCTGGCCGACGACCCCGGTCCGCACCGGGCAGGAACACACCTTCCGGTGGCGGTTCACCGCCCCGCACGCCACCACCGACTTCCGGTACTACATCACCAGGGACGGCTGGAACCCCGGCCGACCGCTGACCAGGGACGCCCTCGAATCGGTGCCCTTCCTGACCGTCCCCTACCGGGGGCAGCGCCCACCCACCGTGTTCAGTCATACGGGCAGGCTGCCGTCGAAGTCGGGCCGCCACCTGATCCTCGCGGTGTGGACGATCAGTGACACCCCGAACGCGTTCTACGCCTGTTCGGACGTTCAGTTCTGACGGTATGTCGGCTACCGTACGGCGCCATGGTGAGCCCCCGTGGCACCGGAAGCGGTGCGACCGTCGCGGATCTCATAGTGCGCCAGTGGGGCGACCACCGGGTGGGACTGAGACACGAGGACCTCGTGCTCAGCCACCATCAGGTCGCCTCCGGCGCCGCCGCCCGCGCCGCGCTGCTGGCGGAACTGCTGCCCCGACGCGCCGAGCCGCACCTCGGGATCCTGCTCGACAACACCCCGGAGTTCCCGCTCTGGATCAGCGCCGCGGCCCTCGCCGGGGCCGCCGTCGCGGGCATCAACCCGACCCGCAGGGGCGCCGAGCTGGCCCGCGACATCCTGCACACCGACTGCAGGGTGCTGGTCACCGAACGCGCCCATCTGCCCCTGCTGGACGGTCTCGACCTCCCGGGCGTACGGATGCTGGTGACGGACACCGACGCCTACGCCGCGCTGCTCGCCGCGTACGAGGGCGCGCAACCGGGCGATGTGGCGATCCGCGCGGTGCGGCCCGACAGCAGGCTGCTGCTGTACTTCACCTCGGGGTCGACCGGCGCGCCCAAGGCGGCGCTCTGCAGCCAGGGGCGGCTCGCCGCGGCGGGCGCCTCGCTGGTACGGCAGTTCGGGGTGCGGCCCGATGACGTCCACTACATCTGCATGCCGCTGTTCCACGGCAACGCGGTGATCGCCAACTGGGCACCGGCACTCGCGGCCGGAGCCTCGGTCGCGCTGCGACGGCGGTTCTCCGCATCCGGCTTCCTGCCGGACGTACGGGCCTACGGTGCCACATACTTCACCTACGTCGGACGGGCCATCCACTATCTGCTGGCCGTGCCCGAACGGGACGACGACCGGAACCACCGGCTGCGCACCGGCTTCGGTACGGAGGTGGGGGCGGTGGACGCGGCACGCTTCGAGCGGCGCTTCGGGGTCAGGCTGGTCGAGGGATACGGCTCGTCCGAGGGCGGCGCCGCCATCCAGCGCACTCCCGGCACCCCGCCCGGGGCCATCGGGCGCGCCGCGCCGGGCAACGATCTCGCGGTGGTGGATCCGGAGACGGGCGAGGAGTGCAGGCCGGCCCGGCTGTCCCCGGGCGGTCGGCTGTGCAACGGCGACGAGGCGATCGGCGAGCTGGTCAACCGCGGCCCCAACCCCTTCGAGGGCTACTGGCGAAACCCCGAGGCCGACGCGGCGCGGGTCCGGCAGGGCTGGTACTGGACGGGTGACCTGTTCTTCCGTGATCCCGACGGCTTCCTCTACTTCGCGGGCCGCACCGACGACCGCCTCCGGGTGGACGGGGAGAATCTCGCCCCGGCGATGGTCGAGAACATCCTGTGCCGCTGGGAGGCGGCATCGGGCGCCGCGGTCTACGCGGTCCCCGACCCCGTGTCCGGGGACCAGGTCATGGCCGCCATCGCCCTGCGCCCGGGTGCCGTCTTCGACCCGGCGGCCTTCGGTGCCTTTCTCGCCGCCCAACCCGATCTGGGTACGAAGATGGCGCCCCGCTTCATCCGGCTCCCGTCCCGGCTGCCGACCACGGCGACCAACAAGATCCACCGCGTGGCACTGCGCCGGGAGTCGTTCCGCTGTCCTGACCCGGTGTGGTGGCGCCCGTCCGATGAGCGGCACTACCGCCCGCTGACCGAGACGGACGTCCGGTCGCTGCTGCGTACGTTCGCGGAGCACCGCCGTCCCTGGTGCTGACGCGTGCGCCGCGAGCGGCCCCGGAGAGCACTGTGGCCCCTCGTACGCATACGAGGGGCCACAGTGACAAGGTGCGCCGCCAGGGACTCGAACCCCGGACCCGCTGATTAAGAGTCAGCTGCTCTAACCAACTGAGCTAGCGGCGCGGGTTTGCCGTTCCCGCCGCGCTCGGCGGCTGACGACGGAAGTAATACTACCTGGTCCGATGGGGTGCCCCCGACCAGCCGCACATGTGTCCGGCCTGGAGCACCCGCCGGGTCCTCAGAGGGTCAGTGACAGCACCACCGGCGCCGCCCTGCGGTTCAGTGTGTCCGCCGCGGCGCGCAGGCGGTGCGCGTGCTCGATCGGAAGTGAGAGCGCGAGGCACCCCACCGAGGAACCGGCCGTCAGGGGCACCGCGGCGCAGACCGTGCCCACCGCGTACTCCTGGAGGTCCAGCACCGGAACCGTGGGCGGCTGTGCGTCCAGTTTGGAGAAGAGGACCTTCTCGTTGGTGATCGTGCGGGAGGTGAGCCGGGCGATCCTATGGCGCGAGAGGTGGTCCCGGCGGCCGTTCTGGTCGAGCTGGGTGAGCAGGCACTTGCCGACCGCGCTGGCGTGTGCGGCGGAGCGGAAGTCGACGTACTCGTTGACCTTGGGCGTGCGGGGTCCGTCGGCGTACTGCGTGATCTTGACCTCGCCGTCGATGTACCGGCTGATGTACACAGCGGCGCCGACCGAGTCGCGCAGCTCGGTGAGAGTCTCCTGGAGCTTGCGCTCCAGTGCTTCCTGGCGGGTGGTGCCCGAGCCGAGCAGCACCAGCGAGTCGCCTATGACGTATGCGCTGTCGCCGACCTGTTCCACATAGCCTTCGCGGCGCAGCATCAGCAGTAGAGGCGCCAAGTGCCCGGTGGGCAGCCCCGTCTCCCGGGCGATCTGTGCGTCGGTGACTCCTCCGCCGTGCCTGGAGATAGCCTCCAGCACCCGTAGCGCGTATTGGATTGAGTGGAACGGCGCGGTCGGCTCCGGCTTCAGCGCCACGGTTTCCCCCTACCAGGTTGTGACCGCATGCTTCCGTACCACGATAGCCGCCAAGAACCAGCCTTGGGGGGACTGTTGGCGAGAATTGTGGTGCGCCCCGGGGGCATTTCCCGGGGCGCACCACCCTGGCATATGCCAGGGTCAATCCTAAGCAGGATAGTTGGTGGTCAGAGCACCGCACGGAGAAACTCACGCGTGCGGTCGTGCTCCGGCTCGGAGAAGAATTTTTCCGGGCTGCCCGATTCGATGACCTTCCCCGAGTCGAACATCAGCACCTCATCGGAGATGTCCCGGGCGAAGCTCATCTCGTGGGTCACACAGAGCATGGTGATGTCGGTGCTGCGGGCGACGTCCCTGAGCACGTCCAGCACCCCGGCCACCAGCTCGGGATCCAGCGCCGATGTGACCTCGTCCAGCAGCAGCACCCGCGGGCGCATCGCCAGCGCGCGGGCGATCGCCACCCGCTGCTGCTGCCCACCGGACAGCTGCGTCGGTCTGGCGTCCAGGCGGTCGGCCAGACCCACCAGGTCGAGCAGATCGCGTGCGCGCTGCTCGGCCTCGTCCTTGGACAGCCCGAGCACCCTCACCGGGGCCTCGGTGATGTTGCGCAGCACGCTCATGTTGGGAAACAGGTTGAACTGCTGGAAGACCATGCCGATCTTCTTGCGCGCCTCGCGCCGCTGCTTCTCGTCGGCAGGGAACAGCCGGCCGCCGTCGACGTCGATCGTGCCCTCGTCGGGCCGCTCCAGGGTCATCAGCAGCCGCAGGATCGTCGTCTTGCCGGAGCCGGAGGGGCCGATCAGGGTGACGTGCTTGCCCGGGCGCACCGAGAAGCAGAGATCGTCGAGGACGGTGTTGTCGCCGAACCGCTTGGTGACGTTGGTGAAGCGGATCAGTTCCGGGGCCGGGGCCGCGGACGCCGCCGCGGCCTCGGGCGTGGTGTTCTTCCGGGCGGGTGTCTCAGCGGGCAAGGCGGCGCTCCAGGGTCCGTACGAGCAGGGAAGCCGGATAGGCGATGACGATGAAGGCGATGCCGACGACGGTCAGCGGCTCCGTGTACTGGAAGGTCGCTGCGCTCTCCAGACGGGACTGCTGCAGCATCTCCAGCACGCTGATCCCGGCGAGGATCGGCGTGTCCTTGAGCATCGCGATCACGTAGTTGCCGAGGGCGGGCGCGATACGCCGCACCGCCTGCGGCAGGATCACCGCGAGCCAGGTCCGGTGCACGGGCAGGCTCAGTGCGGTGGCGGCCTCCCACTGCCCGGCCGGTACGGCGTCGATGCCGGCCCGGTAGACCTGCGCGGTGTACGTCGAGTAGTGCAGCCCGATCGCGATCGTGCCGGTGGCGAGCGCGGAGAACTGCACGCCCCACTCGGGCAGCACGAAGAAGAGGAAGAAGAGCTGCACCAGCAGCGGGGTGCAGCGGATGAACTCCGTGATCAGCCCCACCGGCCAGCTCACCAGGCGCAGTTCCGACCGCAGTGCCAGCGCCCAGACCAGGCCGAGGGAGAACGACAGCAGCGAGCCCAGCACCAGGACCTGCAGGGTGACGAGTACACCGTCCCAGAAGCGCGGCATGAAGTCCGCGACCGCGGACCAGTCCCAGTTCACTTGGCCACCACTCCCAGGTTCGCCTTGGTCCTGCGCTCAAGCGCTTTCATGGAACGGGTGATGACGAAGGCGAGCACGAAGTAGATCACCAGCGTGACCGTGTAGATCTGCGCGCTCTCCTGAGTGGCCAGACGCACCAGGTACGCGGCGAAGGACACATCGCCCACGCCGAGCAGGGACACCAGCGCCGTCCCCTTCAGCAGTTCCACCAGCAGATTGCAGAAGGACGGGATCATCTCGGGCACGGCCTGCGGCAGCAGCACCAGCCGCATCCGCTGCCAGGGCGTGAAGCTGAGAGCGATCCCCGCCTCTCGCTGAGCGGGTGCCACGGCGTTCAGCGCACCGCGCACGATCTCGGCCCCGTACGCGCCGTACGAGAGGCCGAGCGCGAGCACCGCCGCCCACATCGGGACGAGTTGCCAGCCCAGCAGCGGCGGGAGCACGAAGAACAGCCAGAACATCAGGATCAGCGCCGACGTCCCGCGGAACACCTCGGTGTAGCAGGCGGCGACGAAGCGGACGGCACGCGAGCGGTGGGTCCTGGCCATGCCGACGCCGAACGCGACCACCGCGGCCAGCGCCGCGCTGTAGACGGTGAGCTGGATGGTGACCCAGATTCCTGGGAGTACCCAGTTCTGCCAGAGTCCGGCGGTCATCGGCACAGCTCCTTCGCCGTGAGCTCGGTCATCTCGCTCTCGGTGAAGCCGAACCGGCGCAGGATGCGGAAGAGCTCACCACTCTTCTTCATCCGGTGGATCTCGGTGTTGAAGGCGTTCCGCAGCGCGGTGTCGCTCGGGCGGAACGCGAAGCCCCCGCCGTCGATCTTCTTCTCGCCGTCCACGATCGCGGCGAACGGGGCGGTGGCCTCGGCCTTGGCGCTGCCCTTGGCGACCTCCCGGGCGGTGAGCGCGGTGCCCGCGAACACGTCGACCCGGCCGGACTCGACGGCGTTCAGCCCGGCCACCTGGTCCTGGAGGATGACGATGTCCTTCTCGGGATATCCGGCCGCGATCGCGTAGCCGATTTCCGCGTAGCCGGTTCCGGTCGCGAACTTCGCCTTGGCGCGCACGACGTCGTCGTAGCCGCGCAGATTCATCGGATTGCCCTTGCGCACGATGAAGGAATCCAGCATCTGGTATTCGGGGTCCGAGAAGATGACCTGTGCGCAGCGTTCCCTGTTGATGTACATCCCGGCCGAAACAACGTCGAACTGCTGCGAGTTGAGGCCGGGTATCAGCGACGCGAAGTCGGTGGCGACCGGCTGGATACGGGGCACCCCGAGCCGCTGGAAGACCGCCTTGGCGAGTTCGGGCGCCTCACCGGTGAACTCGCCCTGTTCGTCGATATAGCCGTAGGGCACCTCGCCCGCGATGCCGAGGCGCACCGTGCCCTGGGATCTCAGCCGGGCCAGCCCGTCGCCGTCGGGGACCCGGGCGCAGCCGCCCGCGGCTCCCGCGGCGCCCAATGCGCCCGCGGTACCCAGCAGCAGGGTGCGCCTCGGTATCGCCGGTATCGCCCGTCTGGTGTGTTCAGCCGTGTGAGGAGCCATGGGCGCGCGGCTACCCGGCCCGAGTCGGGGTATGCGTAACCAATGGCTGATCGCTTCATCGACGTTTCCCTGGCGAAGCGAGGCGTGCACTGCACCGCACGCCTCCTGGACGACCAGGCGCCGCTGACCTGCCAGGCCGTATGGGATGCCCTGCCGCTGGGCAGCGACGTGTACCACGCGAAGTACGCGCGCAACGAGATCTACGCGCTCTTCCCCGCCTTTGCCGAGCGTGAGCCGCCGCTGGAGAATCCGACGGTGACGCCCATTCCCGGCGACCTCTGCTATTTCACCTTCACCGGTACGGAGCTGGCGACGGCGGCCTATGGCTATGACCAGGACCTGACCCGGCCGGTGACCGTGGATCTCGCCCTCTTCTACGAGCGCAACAACCTGCTGCTGAACGGGGATACGGGCTGGGTGCCGGGCATCGTGTGGGGCACGGTGGTCGACGGACTCGACCGGATGGCCTCGGCCTGCCAGGACTTGTGGCGGGCCGGGGCGCTGGGCGAGACGCTGAACCTCCGGCGGCTGTGAGCCACGTCCTAGACCCCGGCGGATGGTGCCGGGATCGCCGCCGCGCCCGAGACGTACAGCGCGTGCGCGGCGCGCAGCACCAGCGCGTCCTGGTGGCGGGCTCCGACCAGTTGTATCCCTATCGGCAGACCGTCACCGTCCACCCCGCAAGGCACGGAAGCGGCGGGCTGCTGGGTGAGGTTGAAGGGGTAGGTGAACGGGGTCCACCCCGTCCAGCGCCGCAGCCCCGAGCCGGCCGGCACCTCCACGCCGGCCTCGAAGGCCGTGATAGGGAGTGTGGGCGTGACCAGCAGGTCGTAGGAGCTGTGGAAGCGGCCCATGCGCCGGCCCAGGTCCGTCCGCACGTCCACCGCCGCGAGGTAGTCCAGCGCGGACCGCCGCTCGCCCTCCGCGCAGATCTCCCGCAGCCCGGGGTCGAGCAGTTCCCGCTGCCCGGAGTCGAGATGCCGGGTCAGCCGAGCCGCTCCCGTGAACCACAGGGTGTGGAAGGCGTCCACCGGCTCGGCGAGATCGGGGTCGGTCTCCTCGACATACGCACCGAGCTCCGCCAGCCGCGTCACGGCGGCGCGGACGGCCGTCGCGACCTCGGGGGCGACGGCGACCTGGCCGCCGAGGGACGGGGAGTAGGCGATCCTGACCCCCTTCACACCGTCCGCCCCGGCCGCTCCCGCGCCGAGGGTGCCCGCGATGGTGGCGGCGGGGGGCAGCTGCGACCAGTCGCGCCAGTCCGGGCCGCTGAGCACATCAAGCAGCAGGGCCGCGTCGGCGGCGTCGCGGGCGATCGGCCCGGCGTGGGCGAGGGTGCCGAAGGGGCTGGCAGGATAGAGCGGGATCCGCCCGTAGGTGGGCTTCAGCCCGAAGACGCCGCAGAACGACGCCGGAATCCGGACCGAGCCGCCGCCGTCCGTACCGACGGACAGCGGCGCGGCCCCCAGCGCCACGGCCACGGCGCTGCCTCCGCTGGACCCGCCTGAGGTGCGCGACACGTCGTAGGGATTCCGGGTGATCGCGGTCAGCGGCGAGTCCGTGACACCCTTCCAGCCGAACTCCGGTGTCGTGGTCCGTGCGACCAGCACAGCGCCGTTCTCCCGCAGTCTGGCCACGGCCGGGGCGTCCTCGTCCCAGGCCGTGGCATCGGCCCGCACGGTCCGCGAGCCGCGCAGAGTCGGCACACCGGCCTGGAGCAGCAGGTCCTTGACGGTCACCGGCACCCCGTCCAGCGGCCCGAGTGGCTCGCCTCTGCGTCGGCGCTCGGTGGCGTCCACGGCCTGGGCCAGAGCCCCTTCGGCGTCGACCCGGACGAACGCGTTCACCGCAGGCTGGACCGCCTCGATCCGCTCCAGCACGGCACGGGTGGCGTCCAGGGGGGAGAAATCACCCCGTTCGTACCCCGCGATCAGCTGACGGGCGGTCAGTCCGGTCAGTGCCGCCGCGCCGGGTTCAGGTGTCGGTGTCATGAGAGGGGATGTACCCCCGTTTCTTGTCGACCACGTTCGGCAGGGGCCTTCCGGCCTTCCACAGGGCGAACAGCTCGGTGAACTGCTCGCCGAGCCGGTCCCGCCAGCCGACCGTGTCTCCGCTCATGTGCGGCGAGATGATCAGTCCGGGCACCTCCCAGAGCCGGTCGTCCGGCGCCAGCGGCTCACGTTCGAACACATCGAGGGCCGCCCCGGCAATCCCCCGCTCGCCGAGCGCCGCGACCAGGGCGTCCTCCACCACCAGCGCCCCCCGGCCCACGTTCACGAATCGGGCCGACGGCTGCATCAGCCCGAACCGCCGCGCGTCGAACATGCCGCGGGTCCGCTCGGTCAGCGGTGCCGCGCACACCACCCAGTCGGCCCGGGTGAGCAACCGGTCGAGATGCTCCGCGCCGTGGATTCCGGGGCGCCCGGTGCGACCGGTGACGGCGACGGTCACTCCCAGCGCCCGCAGGGTCCCGGCGATGGCGAGCCCGATGGGCCCCGAGCCGACGACCACCGCCTTGCCACCCGCGACCCGCAGGCCTTCGCGGTGCCGCCACTCGTGTCCGCGCTGGAGCTCCAGGGTGCGGGGGAGGTCCTTGGCCATGGCGAGCACCAGCCCGGCCACGTACTCGGCGATGGGCTCCTCGAAGACTCCCCGGGCGTTGGTCAGCACGGTGTCCGACGCCACGAACTCGGGGCACAGCAGCCGGTCCACCCCCGCGCTGGGGGTGTGCACCCAGCGCGGGCGCGGGCCCGGGCCGGGCCAGGCGCGACGTACCGCGTCGGAGGCGAAGTCCCACACCAGCAGTACATCGGCGCCCGCAAGCGCGTCCGCGAGGCAGCGTTCGTCGGTGTAGCGGATGTCGGCCTGCCCGATGAGCGGGCCGAGTCGCGGAGGCGGCTCCGCCTCCAGCACGAGAACGGTCGGCACGGGCGGTACGGCCGGTACGGACATCGCGGGAGAATCCGTTTCTGAACGTCTGACATGTACGGATTGACCCACGCTCGCACCCCAACCTACCGTCGTCAACAAGATGTTCCGAAGGGGGCCTGCGATGGATGTGTCCCTTGAAGTCTCGTTTCTCGGCGGTCCTGCTCCGCAGCGCGGAATCGGTGTGGTGGCACCCTTCGACTTCGCGCTCGACCGCGAGCTGTGGCGCTGGGTCCCGGACGAGGTCTCGCTGAGGGTCACCCGTACGCCGTATGTGCCCGTCGAGGTCTCGCTCGACCTGGCTCGGCTGGTGAGCGAGCACGAGACACTCGCCGACGCGGTCCGGGCGCTGTCCGTGTCCGAGCCCGAGGTGATCGCGTACGCCTGCACCTCGGGCAGCTTCGTGGGCGGGCTCGCGGGGGAGCGGGCCATGTGCGAGGCCATGGCGCAGGCGGGCGGCGTCGCCTCGCTGACCACGTCGGGGGCGCTGCTGGAGGCACTGGAGGAGTTGGGTGCCCAGCGGATCGCCCTGGTCACGCCCTACACGGAGTCCGTGACGGGGGCGCTGGAGGAGTATCTGGGCGAAGCTGGGGTAGCGGTCACGGGGCGCGCCTTCCTCGGATTGACCCGGCACATCTGGAAGGTTCCGTACCGGTCGGTGATGGACATGGCGCGGCAGGCCGTGGTGGGCGCGGCGGACGCTCTCTTCATCAGCTGCACCAATCTGCCCACGTACGACGCGATACCCCAGTTGGAGGCGGAACTGCGCATGCCGGTGGTCTCCGCCAACCAGGTCACGATCTGGGCTGCTCTGCGCCGGATCGGGGTGTACGCGGTCGGCTCGTACCAGGCCCTGCTGATGGCCACCGCGGGGCCGCACGAGGAGCCGCCGCCGTTGCTTCTGCCCGGGGCCGCGCAGATGCCGCCCCCGCCTCCTGGACCCGCGCATGTGTCACCGCCGCCCGTACCCCCGTCCGCCCAGCCCGGGGAACAGCAGGAAGGATGGACATGACGACCGTTGGACTTCTCTATCCGGGGCACTCCGCCGAGGACGACTATCCGCGCATCGCCGTGCTTCTCGACAGCGACATCCGGCTGCCGATCTTCCACACCGATATCGGCGAGGACGCGCACCGGACGGACGCGCTGATGGAGATGGGTTCGGCGGCCCGACTGGCGGCAGGGGTCGAGGAACTGCGTCTCGCCGGGGCCGAGTCGCTGGTCTGGGCCTGCACGAGCGGGAGCTTCATCCGCGGCCGGCAGGGCGCGCAGGAGCAGATCAGGGAGCTGGCACAGACCGCCGGGCTGCCGGCGTCGAGCACCTCGTTCGCCTTCGTGCACGCGGCCCGGCATCTGGGCCTGACCCGGGTGGCGGTCGCCGCGACCTACCCGGAGGACATCACCGCCGCGTTCGGGGACTTCCTGAAGGAGGCGGGTATCGAGGTGGCGGCGGCACGGGCGAGCGGCGTCGTCACCGCCGCCGAGGTGAGCACCTGGGAGCGGGCGCAGGTGCTTGAGCTGGCCAGGGCCGGGGATGACCCGAGGGCCGAAGCGGTGCTGCTGCCGGACACCGCCCTGCACACGGTCGCCTGTCTGGAGGAGTTGGAGACCGAGCTGGGCAAGCCGGTGCTCACGGCGAACCAGGTGACGGTGTGGGAGGGACTGCGGCTCGCCGAGCGGCGGGCCTGGGCCGACGACCTGGGCGCGCTGTTCGTCAGGCCCGACCGGGAACGCGACGAGTGGCAGCCCAGCGGCGGCTGAACCGCTCCCGCGGAACGGCCGGAATAACCGGAGAGACCCTCCTGTTCCATGGAGCCGAGGCTATGGAGCGCGACGACACAGGAGGGGCCCAACCGTGGCGGCACCGAGAACAGCAGACGACCGGATCCGGGGCACGGCTCGGGGCGAAGCACCCGTGCCGCTGTCGGTCCTGGACCTGGTCACCGTCGGCAGCGGGCGCACCGCCACCCAGGCGCTGCGTACCAGCGTGGACATCGCCCGGCTCGCGGAGCGCCGCGGCTACCACCGCCACTGGGTCGCCGAGCACCACTCCATGCCCGGTGTCGCCTCCTCGTCCCCCGCGGTGATCCTCGCCCACCTCGCCGCACACACCGAGCGCATCCGCCTCGGCTCGGGCGGTGTGATGCTGCCCAACCACGCCCCGCTGGTGGTTGCCGAGCAGTTCGGAACCCTGGAGGCGCTCGCCCCCGGCCGGGTCGACCTCGGACTCGGGCGCGCACCCGGTACCGACGGGGCCACCGCCGCCGCGCTGCGCGGCGGCGAACGGTCCGGCGAGGGCGCCGACGACTTCCCGCAGCAACTCGCCGAGCTCACCGCGTTCCTGGACGACGACTTCCCGGACGGTCACCCCTACGCCCGGATCCACGCCGTCCCCGGCCCCGTTCAGGCCACAGCGGCGGGCGGGGTGCAGTCCCCTGCCCGGCCGCCGATCTGGCTCCTCGGGTCGTCGGGTTTCAGTGCCCGGCTGGCGGGCATGCTCGGGCTGCCCTTCGCCTTCGCCCACCACTTCTCGGCGCGCCACACCATCCCGGCGCTCGACCTCTACCGCGACAGCTTCCGCCCGTCCGAGGCACTGGACGCCCCCTACGCCCTGATCGGTGTCGCCGCGTTCGCCTCCGACACCGCCGGGGAAGCCCGCCGCCAGGTTCTGACCGGTGCTCTGTCGATGCTGCGGCTGCGCACCGGCCGCCCCGGTCTGATACCGACGCCGCAGGAGGCGGAGGCGTACGCGTTCAGCGCGCTGGAGCGGGAGTTCGTGGACGGCTGGCTCGCCGATGTCGTCCACGGCACGCCGGACGAGGTACGCGCCGGTCTTGACGATCTGCGCAAGCGCACCGGAGCGGACGAGCTGATGATCACATCCAACGCCCACGGGGCGGACGCCCGGGTGCGCTCGTACGGGCTGATCGCCGACGCGTACGGATTGCCGGACTCGGCCGCAACCCCCAACTGACCGAGGGCGTCACACCACCTGCGGACTGACCCCGATCATCCCGTCGATACGCTCCGGACCGACCGCGCGCGAGTACAGCCAGCCCTGCCCGGTGTCGCAGCCGATCCTGCGCAGCCGCTCCGCCTGGCCGACCGTCTCGACGCACTCCGCCGTGACCGTGAGCCCCAGCCGGTGGGCGAGCTGCACCATCGCCTCGACGATCGTCTCGTCCGCGGGGTTGGGGTGGGTCCCGTCGTCATAGCGGAAGCCGCGCACGAATGAGCCGTCCAGCTTCAGCACGGACACCGGCAGGCGGCTCAGATAGGCGAGGTTCGAGTAGCCCGTGCCGAAGTCGTCGATGGCGATCCGCACGCCCATGTCGCTCAGCGACTGGAGCGCCTGGAGCGGGCGTCCGGCAGAGCCCATCACCGCCGACTCGGTGAGTTCCAGTTGAAGCAGATGGGCCGCCAGGCCCGTCTCCGTCAGGATGCCCGCCACATCGGCGACCAGGTCGGAGTCCCAGACCTGGCGGACCGCGACATTGACGCTGACGAACAGCGGGGTCGCGCCCGGGTGGTCGATCTGCCACTGCCGGGCCTGCCGGCAGGCTGAGCGCAGGATCCACCGGCCGAGCTGGACGATCGACCCGTCCTCTTCGGCAATTCCGATGAACCGATTCGGCGCCAGTGTGCCGAACTGCGGATGATTCCATCGGACAAGTGCCTCGACGCCCCGGACCACCCCGTCGACCATCCCCACCAGAGGCTGGTACTCGAGCCCGAACTCCCCGCGCTCGACCGCGGGCCGCAGGGTGGACGACAGCGCCTGCCGGGTCATCCGGTAGGCGTTGCGCTCGGGGTCGAAGAAGGTCCAGCGAGCCTTCCCGTCCGCCTTCGCCCAGTACAGGGTGGTGTCCGCGTCCTGCATCAGACCGGTCGCCGTCGTCCCGTCGGCGGACCGCTCCACCACTCCGATGGACGCCGAGACCGAGAGCCGCTGTCCCACGAGGTCGAACGGCTGCTGGAGCGCGACGAGCACGGAGCGGGCGAGCTCGGCGAGCTGCTCCCTGCCCATCGAGTCCTCGACCAGGATGGCGAACTCGTCGCCGCCGAGCCGTGCCACCAGATGGCCGCCGCTGCGAGCGTATCCGTCGCTGTCCGCGCACTCGGTGAGCCGCGCGGCGACCGCTGCCAGCAGCCGGTCGCCGACCCGGTGCCCGAGAGTGTCGTTGACGGCCTTGAACCCGTCGAGGTCGAGGTAGCACAGCCCGATCCGGCCCGTCCCGCCAGGCTCGTACGAGGAGGCCTCAAGGGCGGTGGAGAGCCGCTCGAAGAACAGGGTGCGGTTGGGCAGCCGGGTCACCGGATCGTGCATCTGGATATGGCGCAACCGTGCCTGGAGTTCACGCCGCTCGCTGACATCGGCCACCGAGAGCAGGGCGCGTGGACGGCCGGGCACGGGAGTGACCGTGACCTCCGTCCACAGCGAACGCCCGTCGGGGTGCTTGAGCCTGCGCGTGCAGCGGAACCGGGCGCTGCGGCCCTGGAGCACCTCGCGGTAGGCGTGCCAGGTGCGGGGGTCACCCGTCAGGTCGACCAGCTCGGCGGCCGACTGCGCGTGCAGCGCGGTGGATTCGGTGCCGAGGAGGGTGCCGAGCGCGTCGTTCGCGGACACGACACGGCCCTCGTGGTCGACCAGCGCCATCGCGGTCTGGGCCGCGTTGAAGGCCGCCCGGTAGTCGGCACCCGCCCCGGCCCACTCATGACGTTCCGTGAGCGGCGACGAGGCGCTCCCGGGTGCCGTGACCGCCGCGGGACTCGGCCCTTCGGGGTTTACGCTCACCGCTCGCTCCCGCTGTGCGTCGTGTCGTTCAGGCCCGGTCGAGGCCGGAAAGCCGGGAAAGTGTGCCGATCATAGAGGCTGGCCGGTGGCCGTTCCAGCGTGTCAGAGGTGACCGAGGGCACCCCAGGGACGAGCCCGATCGTTTCTGCGCGGCCATGGCCGCGCTCGGCACTCTCCTGATCGGTTGTGACTTTCCGTGAAAGCTCGGGGTGTCGCTGTTCGCTCGCCCAGCCGGACCAGCGGAAAGGTGCGAATTACCTAAAACCATCACAAAGTGGGTGAGGCGTTCCGTAAATCGCAGCCGGAGGTCGACGTGGAGGGTCAGCAGACACACGAGGGACCACCCGAGGGAGTGGATCGGCCCCGGATGCGTGCCACGGCGGCTGCCTTCACCTCTCTCGTGGCCCTCGCCGCCACGTCCCTCGTCGCCGGACCGGCCGTCGCTGACACATCGGCGGACCGCTGCGCCCTGCCGCGCACTTCGGCCCACCACAGCATCGGCCTGGACAGCTGGAACCAGGCCTACCCCCGACCTGACCGCGACCTGGACGCCGTCATGGTCTTCCTCTCCTTCCCTGACGCCGCCCCGAAGACCAGACCCGCTGAACTGGCCGCCGACCACTTCCCGGCCACCTCCGACTTCTTCCGGCGCGCGTCGTACGGGCGCTTCCAGTTGAGGGCCCATCCGCTGCGGAAGTGGATCAGGATGCCGCAGGCCTCGACGGCGTATCGGATGAAGCGCGACTGGGACGCGAGCCGTCGCGCCGCCTATCTGCGGGACGCGATCGCCGTCGCCGACCCTGCGGTGGACTTCTCGCGCTACGACATCGTCTACCTGGTGGCCGACCCGGACGCACCGGGAGTCGACTCCGACGCCACCAAAGTCGTCAACTTCGACTATCCGCTGTCCGCTGACGGCGCGGACATCCGACGCGTGGTCACCGTCTTCGAGAAGCACCCGCCCGACCGCAACGTCCTGGCCCACGAGACCGGCCATGTCTTCGACCTCCCGGACCTCTACCACCGGCCCACCGACGGCAAGAGCGACTGGGACACCCACGTGGGGGACTGGGACGTGATGGGCAGCCAGTTCGGCCTCGCTCCCGACCTCTTCGGCTGGCACAAGTGGAAGCTGGGCTGGCTGAACGACGACGAGGTCCGGTGTGTGGCGGGCCGGCGCGCCGCAGACCGCATGTTCACGCTGGAGTCGATGGGCGCCGCCCCTGTCCCGGGCGGGACCCTGGGTACCCGGCTCGCGGTGGTCCGCACCGGCGAGAGCTCGGCCCTTGCCATCGAGGCGCGCGGAGCCACCGGAATCGATCGCGGCACCTGCACCGAAGGCGTGCTGATCTACCGGGTGCGCAACGAGCCCGCCTCCGGCGCCGGCCCGGTCGAGGTGATCGACACCCATCCGCACACCGAGGCCTGCTGGGGTCAGTCCGTCTACCCGACCCTCGCGGATGCCCCCCTGGGGGTGGGGGAGACCTTCACGGACCCGAAGGACCGGGTGCGGGTGCAGGTGCTGGACCGCACACCGTGGGGTTCCTGGACGGTCAAGATCACCCCGGTGGTGTCCTGACGACCGAAAAGGCCCCTCGCTGCTGCGAGGGGCCTTTTCCGTCGGTGCGCCGCCAGGGACTCGAACCCCGGACCCGCTGATTAAGAGTCAGCTGCTCTAACCAACTGAGCTAGCGGCGCCTGCTGACGTCGTAGACATTAGCATCCGGATCCACGAGAGGAAAAATCGATATACGCACCGCCGTGCGTCCCCGCCTCGGGGAGCCCCGCACATGACCGCGGAAGCCGCGCCGTGCGCCGTGTTCCCGCCCCGTCCTCACCCTGCAGCCAGGCGCCGGACAGCGGTGTATCGGGGGCGGTCCCGGCTCCATGCCCGCGATCGTGTGAGCTCATATCCAGGAGTACGTGATGTACGGCACCTCGCCGCGTCCGTGGGTCCGCCCCGGTGCCGCCCGCCGCCGCTACGGCGCCCGGGGACACGGCGAACCCCGCACCCCGCTAGCCTCGGGTTCGCCGGCGGTGCGCGCAGGTCGCCGTCCACCCTTCCCCGGGGGCAACGGCTACGGCAACGGCTACTGCGCTCCGGGCTCCGAGGCGCGGAGCAGGTCGCGCCCGAACTCCACCATCTTCCGCGCGTAGTCCTCGCTCCACTCGGCCCGGGCGGCGATCTCCGCGGTGTTCAGCCGGTCGAACCGCCGCGGATCGGCGAGCTGCGCCGCGGCGAGCGCCTGGTACTCCAGGGCCCGGTCCGCCGCGGACTGGAAGGCGAGCGTCAGCTCCGTCGCACGGACCAGCAGCTCCCGGGGGTCCTCGATCGACTCCAGATCGAAGAAGTGCTCCGGGTCGGACGCGGCCTCCGAAGGCTCGAAGATCAGCGGCGCAGGCCGCATCCGCCGCTCGCCGCGCTCCGACGATTCCGCCATGCCTCTCTCCTCACCACGCATTCCGGCCATCGGCCACCCACCATTGTCCCGCGCGGCGCAAGAGGGCCCCGCGGTCCGCCGACATCGCCGCGGACCGCGGCATCCGGCGACCGCGCCCGGTCTCCCGACGAGGACCACGGCGACCCGTGTCCGCACCCGCGCCTGCTCAGGCCACCCTCATCCGGCGGAGGCGACCACGCGATGCTCCGCCAGATGAGACAGCACCGCGTGGTTCGCCTCCCATCCGTCCGGGAACTTCATGCTCACGCCCAGCTGCACCGGCTCGGTGGACGGATGCTCGTCCAACAGTTCCGCCACGCCCGCGCGGCACACCACGACACAGGCGTGCCGGTGCCGGGACGTCAGCACGCACAGGCGGCCCGTCTCCAGGTGGAACGCCGTCGCGTCGGGGCGGCCCGACAAGGGGTGGAGCACGACGGTGACATCGAATTCGCGCCCCTGGAGCCGGTTGGCCGTGTCCACGGCCACCCCGCTCACCCCGAGCTCGGTCAGCGCCGCTCGTACCGCCGCGGCCTGGTCGCGGTGGGCGGTGCCGACCGCGATCCGGTCCCGGGTCAGCGGCACAGGACCGTCGGACCGCTCCGACACCGAGACCCCGCCCCGGTCGAGCAGCCGCCGCACCACCAGTGCCACCGTCCGGACCGCCTCGGGGTCGGTGCGCGGAGTGTGCCGGGCGGGCAGCTCCAGCAGCCCCCAGCCGGACTCGGCGGCTTCGTCCAGTACCCGGTCCGTCCCCGAGCCGTCCGAGGCGACACCGAAGGACAGTCGCCGGTCGCCGTGACCCGTACCGCTGCGGAACGGCGTGTACGGATAGAACGCCCCGGACACCAGTGGCGCGGCTGAGGCGGGCAGCCGCCACGACACCGGCAGCCGGTGCTGCGGCAGCTCCGGGTTGTGCGCCAGCAGGGTGGAGACCGCGCTGGCCGACGGGTCGTACGACAGCCCCGCCCACTGGTCCGCGCCGACCACCGAGAAGGGGTCGAGCTGCCCCGGGTCGCCCACGAACAGAGCACGCTCGAAGAGCCCCGCCACGGCGAGCAGGGCGTCCGAGCGCATTTGGTACGCCTCGTCCACGATCGCGTGGCTCCAGGGCTCGACGCCCTTGACGTGCGCCCATTTGGCGGCGGTCGAGACCACCACGTCCAGGCCCGCGAGATCGCCTGCCTTCGCCGACTTCCGCACGTTGTCCAGGCCGTCGAGCGCGTGGTCGTAGGGGTCCGGGTCGTTGCTGTGCAGCCGGCCCACCGGCAGCTCCGGCTCCTTCTCGGCGAGCCGCAGCACCAGGTCGTCCACCTGGGCGTTCGTCTGGGCGACGATCATCAGCGGTCTGCCGGCCGAGGCCAGCTCCAGCGCCGCGCGCACGACCAGCGTCGACTTGCCCGCGCCGGGCGGGGAGTCCACCACGACACCCCGGGCGTCCCCGGCCACGGTGTCCGCCATGATCGCCTCGGTGGCCCGGGCTGCCGAGGCGCCCGGGTCGAGCGCGGAAGCGGCGGCCTCGATCGCTGCAGGCTCCCTCACAGCAGGTCCTCCGTGGTCACCGGGTCGGGACCTTCCGCGCCCTGCGAGACGTCGCCGCGCGGCGGCCCCCCGTGCGTCCAGGGGGTGTCCTCCGGGTCGGGCAGCTTCGGGCCGCCCCGCTGCTCATGCTCGAACAGCGTCCAGGCGATCCGGTCGCCCTTCTCCGGTACGGACCCATCGACGGGGTCCCGTGACCGCCCCATCCGGTCCAGCAGCCGCAGCACCAGCGAGCCGTCCTCCTCGCACCACGCCACGAACTCCGCGCTCTGCGGTCCGCTCTCCAGCGAGCGGTACACCTTCACGCCCGCGCCCAGCTGCGGGGTGTCGTCGGTCCGCACCGTGACCAACGGACGGGGCGACGGTCGCTTGGATTCCGACCAGGCCATCACCACCTCGGTGACCTCGCCGACGAACGCGTCGCCCGAGAGCCGCCGCCCGGCCAGCACCAGCGGATCGTCCAGGGCCTCCTGAGCCTCCAGCTGGGCCTGCGCCGTCTCGCGAGCCGCGAGCTTCCGTGCCGCGGTCACCGCGTCGTCGCGGCGCGGCTGCGGCGGCTCGCCCGCCCGGACCCGGTCGCGGTGGCCCGTGAACGACCAGCGGTCGCGGGTCCAGCGGTCGGCCACCCTCGACCCCTTTGGCAGCTCTCGCAGCAGGTCGATGCCCTGCCATACGGCGTCCCAGGTGGGCCGCAGCACCTGCCCCAGAAGACCCCGGATCTCCCCCTCGGCCACCGTCAGCCGCCCGAGCCACTCGTCCGCGGCTGCCCCGTCCTCCGCCGTGGCCAGAGCCTGACGGGCCCGGTCGTAGCGCTCCATCGCGGGTGCCAGCAGCCGGTTGTCGAAGGCCGGGTCGGTGGCGGGGCCCGCGGGTGGGCACACGAGCTGCCCCGCACCGTCCCGGGCCGTCTCGGCGCGCAACGCCGCCTCGGCGCCGCTCTCGCCGTCGGGCGGCGCGATCCAGGCCACCAGCGCGCCGAGGTGCTGGTCCTCCAACGCGGACTGCCCGGTCGCCCAGTGCCGCCCCAGCAGATCCGTCATCGCGAGCAGCAGCGACGACCCGGGAACCCTGGCCCGCTCCCCGTAGTGCGTCAGCCAGCGTCCCAGCAGCGGCACTCGCGGCGGCGCGGGATGCGGGGTGTCCGGGTCCTGCTCCACCGTCCGCCGGAACCGCATCGACCGGCCCAGCAGCCGGACGAAGTCGATACCGGGGCGGCTCGGCACGATCAGCTGTGCGGCATCCGCGCACAGTTCGACGGAGACCTTGACCCGCTTGCCGGTCTCCGGGTCGGTCTCCGCACGCTCGGCGGCTTCGACGCCGGCCTCGTACCCCTCCAGATGCGGCAGCACGCACTCGGCGAGTTCGGCGAGGAAGGCGGAGCGCAGATCGCGGTCGCGCGGCTGTGCCACGCTCAGCAGCCGTGGCGCGTCGCGGTCCGTGCCGACCATCGCCCCGAGCGGCGCCCCGGCCTCACCGGCGGTCGTCAGCGGTACGAGCACCAGCGGGCGCGCCGACAGGTGCCGGTGCCGCGCCGTGGCCAGCCGCTGGGCCCGGCCACTCTCGACCGCTTCCAGCCGGGCGAGCGTACTGATCAGCGACATCCCGCGACCTCCAGCGCCTCGGCTCGCAGCGACGCCGCCCGGCGCAGGGCGGCGACCGCCGGGTCGTCCGGGTCGCCGGACTCTCCGCGGGCCGCGGCGAGCACGTCCCCGACGGCCGTGAGTCCGCCCAGCTCTCCGCGGGCCGACCGCCCCAGCGTTGCCACCGCGCCTGCCGCGCGGGCCCGCTCCCGGCAGTGGAAGGCCAGCTCGCAGGCGGCCAGGCAGTCGGGAGCGTACGCGGCGGGTACCGCTTCGACCGATGCCGTCAGCTCACCGACCGAGCAGCCCTCCGTGTCGAAACTGACCCCGTCGGGCAGCGCGGCTGCGATTGTGTCGATCCGGGTCAGCCTGGCCAGCTGCCGTCTTGTCACCGACAGCTGCTTGCGCACATCGACCGCCGAGGCCACGGGCAGGTTGGTGAAGTCCTTGGGGCAGACCAGCAGCACCGAGTGCGCCACCCGTGCTCCGTCGGTCAGCTCCGCGACCCGCTCCAGCGCCAGCACATAGACCGCCGACTGGCGAGCGGCCGAACCGACCTTGGCCGCGTCCGCCGAGCCGTCGACCACCGGAAACGACTTGATCTCCACGACGGTCCACCGGCCGTCGGGATGGACCACGACCGCGTCCGGCTCCAGATACGCCGGCGACCCGGCCACCTCCAGCGCCAGCAGGGGATGGTCGAGCAGCGTCCACTCGCCGGACCGCTCCCCGGCCCTGGTGGCCTCGCGCAGCGCCAGCGCCGTGCGTGCCGTGCGCCCTTCGGGACCGGCCGCCGAGAGGTCGGGGACCCGGGCGCGCCGTGCGTCCTCCACGCCGAGCAGCTTCAGCAGCTCCGTGCCGCCGTCCGCCTTGACCCTGGCCTCGAACGCATGGCCCCGCATGAACGCGAACTGCGACTGGCCGAAGGCCGCCGGTGACCCCAGCGCCCGGGCGAGCGCGGCCTTGTCCACCCCGGCTCCGTCCAGCAGCGCCCGCCGCTTGCACCCGGGGTTGGCGGCGAGTGCGGCCAACGCGCGGGCGTCGAGCGGATGCGGAGCGGCCGATGGGCCGCGCAGCTCAGCGAGTCGCTGCCGGAGTGCCGTCGGCGGGACTTGCGGATGAGGTCCGCTGTCCAGGGATGTGCTCACCCGCGGAAGTCTGGCATCCGCCACTGACAATCGTGGACTTCCGGTCGGATCCGTCCGATCCGGCCTCTCCGGCGCCGGCCGCGATCCGGCTCCGTACCCGGTCGGCCAGTCGCAGTGCGGGCCGGGTGAGCAGCAGTCCCACCGCCATGGTGAGCGCGCCCCCGACCGCGTCGAGGAAGTAGTGGTTCGCCGTGCCCATGACCACCAGCGTGGTGATCAGCGGATAGGCGACCGCGAACGTCCGTGCCGCCACCCCGCGTCCGTGCAGCCAGAGCATCACCCCGCACCAAAGGGCCCAGCCGACGTGCAGACTCGGCATCGCGGCGAACTGGTTGGTCATCCCGCCGAGTCCCCGGGGCGCGCTCGCCTCCGCGCCCCACCAGCCGTACGAGCTGAACTGCTCCATCGTGTCGGTGAATCCGTGCGCGGCGTCGAGCAATCGCGGCGGGCAGGTCGGCACCAGGGTGAACCCGATCAGCCCGAGCAGGGTGGAGAGGAGCAGCCAGGTGCGTGCGGCCCGGTAGTTCCGGGGTCGTCTGCGGAACAGCCACACCAGGATCGCGGGTGTCACCAGGTAGTGCAGGGAGGCGTAGATGAAGTCGGCGGGTATGCCGAGGGCCGGTGTGCTCGTGAAGAGCCGGTTGAGCGGGTGCTCGAAGTTGATGCCGAAATGTTTCTCCCATTCCAGCAGGGTCAGCCCCTGGGTGACGGCGTCGCTCTTGCCTCCGCGCGCCAGGAGCCGTCCCGCCGAGTACGCCGCGTAGACGGCGATCAGCAGCGGTAGTTCGCTCCACCAGCGCGGACGCCGCTGGAGCGGACTGCGGCGGCCGGGCCGCGCGGGCAACTCTCTCGCCATCCGGACGCTCTCCCCCTTGTTGTTCCGGTGAACCAGTGCGGCGGCACGGGTGTGGCGGCACCGGTGCGACGGTGGTGACCGGCGTGCAGACGCTACGGGCAGGAGGACGCGGCTCCCGCGGCGGGGGTTGCCTGGAGCAACGAATGACGCGGCGCCCTGCACTCCGCCGCCGGACCGCGCCGCCGGACCGAGCGGCTGTGCAGTCGGTGGGCGATGATCGTCCGGCTGGGCGATGATGAGGCCATGGCACCCCGCATATTCCTCGCCCGGCACGGCCAGACCGAGTGGTCCTCGTCGGGCAAGCACACCGGACGGACGGACATCCCGCTCCTGGACGAAGGACGCCGTGGAGCGAAGCTACTGGGAGAGCGTCTGCACAAGGAGCCGTGGAACGGACTCCCGGACGCGGAGATCCGCACCAGTCCGCTCTCCCGTGCCCACGAGACCTGCGAGCTCGCCGGTTTCGCCGACCGGGCCCAGCCCTGGGACGCGCTCATGGAGTGGGACTACGGCGCGTATGAGGGCATGACACAAGCCGAGATCCACGCGATCGACCCCGACTGGTTCATCTGGCGCGACGGGGTCCCCGACGGCGAGACGATGGCCCAGCTCTCCGACCGCGCCGACGGGATCGTCGAGTACGTGCGGTCCGCCGATCGCGATGTGCTGGTCTTCGCGCACGGCCACATCCTGCGAGTGCTGGGCGCCCGCTGGATCGGCGAGGACGTCTCCTTCGCTGCCCGGATCAAGCTGGACCCGACCAGTCTGTCCGCCCTGGGCTGGGCCTACGGCGCCCCGGCGATCGACCGCTGGAACGACACGGGCCACCTGGGCACCTGACCAGGGCGGCCCGTCCGCCCGCCCCGTGCCACCGCCGCAGGCGGTCGCACGGTTCAGGCCCTGCCGACCGCCGTCCGCGACGTGTGCGTGTGGCGGTCCAGGAAGTCGGCCACCCCCGGGGTGCGCCGCCGCGGAAGCAGCATCCGCGCGGTGTCGGCGAGCATCGCGCGGATACGTGACGACTGGACCTCGTCCAGTACGTCGAGCACCTGTCCGGCCGCCGCCGCGGCCTCCACCGGGGTGTCCTTCGCACGAGCCAGGTCCAGCGCCAGCTGCGCCCGGTAGAGCGCCAGGTTGCGGGCGAAGTAGGGCTTCTGCAGAACCGTCGCCCGGTGGCCGTGCCGTGCGGCCCGCCGCCAGTCGCCGAGTGCCGACCAGCACTGGGCCTCCAGTGCCTGCAGTTCCGGCTCCCCGAAGAAGGACATCCACTCCGGATCGGCGTCAGCGGGACCGCGGCCGAACAGCGCGTGGGCCCGGGACAGCGCCTGCTCGCAGCACGCGCGGTCGCCCAGCCCGGCCCAGCCGCCGGCCTCGCGCAGACTCAGCAGCGCCAGCAGCAGTGCGGAACCCAGCTTGCCGGCCGCCTGCTGGCCGGCCTGGGCGGCTCGTACCGCCTCCCGGTACCGGCCGCCGTCCCGTGCCAGGAACGAGGTGTTGCAGAACGCGTGCGCCTCCAGCGCCGGGTCGTCGGCCACCCGCGCGGTGGCCAGCGCTTCCGCGTAGTGCGAGCGGGCGTCATCCAACCGGCCCGAGTCATGGGCCAGCCAGCCCACCGAGATGGCCAGCTCACCCGCACCCGCCGCGAGCCGCCCCAGGGTCGAGCCGCGGGTGGACGTACCCGAGTCGAGCAGCGCGTACGCGCTGCGCAGAGGGTGGGCGGCCCACTTGTAGAGCCGGTCGGCGCCATGCCGGTCGTCGAGCTGCCGGATCCGGCGCACGGCCTCCTCGACGGCGCCCACCTCGGACTCGCCGATCCGCTGGCGCGGCGTGACGGTCCGGAGTTCTTCGGGTACCGGCAGGGAGCCGAGACCCAGGGATGCGGTCGCCACGGTGGCGGTGCCGCCGGTCATGAATGCGCGACGCAGCACGTCGCTCTCCTCGTTGCTGTAGGTGGTGCTGTGGGTGTTGCCGCCGCTGCCGCCCGTCTGCCGAGTCCGCCGCCCGCGTACCGTGTCGCGGGCCGCGAACCCCAGGTCCGCCAGCGTCGAACCCGGGAACATGTGCAGGAAGACCCGCTCGTAGGCGTAGTTGGGGCAGCGGATCTCGCCGGCCTCCACCCGCCCGATGTACCGGGCGTCGCAGGCGACCTGCTCGCCGATCTCCCGGGCCGCCCGGCGGACGAGCGCGGCGAACTCTCCCGGTGAGCGCTGTCCGCGCAGCCGCCGGAAGACGAGGTTGGGAACTGCCCGTGACGACGCCATGGCCGAGCCCTCTCCTGTACTGCCGGCATTCCACGCTCCGGCGCGCCAAGAAGGTACCGGCTGTGACCGCCCCGCTACGCCCTGTTTAGCTACAAACGGGATATCTCACCCGCGATCCGCCATGAACTGCCATCCTTTGTAGCGGCGTGCCGCCGTAGCCGTTGACGCGCAAGGGCGTTGAACCATGAGGGGACGCGGTGCGTGTCCTCCCTTGCTCGGCGAGGAGGGGTTCCCTTGTTGGAGGTCGGCGTGGATACCAGCGGTGGCTCACGGACGAGTGCGACGAGTGCGACGAGTGTCCAGCATCTGCCCAGCGAGGAGCGCAGCGCGGCGCCGGGGCCGGCTCCCGAGCAGGAGGAGCACGACCGGCACACGAACCACACGGAGCGCGTGGAATACCGGGAGTACCGGGAGTACCGGGAACGCGGCGGCGAGTCCGGCGGTGCGGCTCAGGACCACTCCATGCCGTGCGACCTGGTGACCGTGCCTGCCCGCCAGGGCCTGGAAGCGGTCGACATCCTCCGCCGTGGTGGCGCACCGGCGGTCGGCCCGGTCCTGCACGACGGCAGCTGTGACACCCTGGGCTTTCTGGTGCCGCCGGGCACAGCGGCCGGCTGGGACATGCCGGGCAGCGCCTGTACGGAGACCGCGGGCCGCGGCCTGCGTATTCCCGCCGAACCCACCAGCAGCCAAGCCGCCCGGGGCAGCGACTGGCTGCTGCCCCCCGGGTCCACGGACGTCGTTCCGGTCACGGATCCCGAGATGCTCCGCGAGGCACTTGGTGAGGCCGCGCGCATGATCGAGGCCGCGGACAGCATCTGAGGCTCAGCGGTCCGCTGGAGGCGGGGCAGCCCGCCCACCGATAATGGAGTGGTGGCGAGGAAGAAGCAGCGTGGGCGTGAGGCGTCGGCGGAGATCGTGGTCGAAACCGTGGCCGGCGGCCTCGCCGAGCTGATACCCGACCGCGAGCGCCCCAGGGCCTGGACGCTGGTGATCGACGGTGCCCCTCAGTCCCATGTCGATCTGGACGATCCCGCGCTGCTCACCTTCGAGTACCAGCGCCGTCTCGGCCACATGGTCGACCTCGCCGCCCCCGCCGGGAAGCCGGTGCGCGCCCTCCACCTCGGCGGCGGAGCCTTCACCCTCGCGCGGTACATCGCCACCACGCGTCCGCGTTCCACCCAGCAGGTGGTCGAGGTTGACGTGCCCCTCGTCCAACTCGTCCGCGACCGGCTGCCGCTGGACCCGAACGCCCGGATACGAGTGCGGTCGGCCGATGCCCGTGACGGGCTCCGCAAGGTGCCCGACGGCTGGGCGGACCTCGTGATAGCGGATGTCTTCAGCGGAGCCCGCACCCCCG
The DNA here is from genome assembly GCF_037023745.1 of Streptomyces sp. SCSIO 30461. Taxonomy (NCBI): domain Bacteria; kingdom Bacillati; phylum Actinomycetota; class Actinomycetes; order Kitasatosporales; family Streptomycetaceae; genus Streptomyces; species Streptomyces sp. SCSIO 30461. The sequence continues at coordinate 6,936,447 of NZ_CP146101.1, read as the reverse complement.
CCCATCTCACCACCACGGAGTTCCTCACAGAGGTGCGCCGGGTGCTCAGGCCGGGCGGGCGCTACGCGGCCAACCTCGCCGACGGCCCGCCGCTCGCCCATCTGCGCGGCCAGATCGCCACCGCCGCCACCGTGTTCCCCGAGCTCGCCGTCGCCGCCGACCCGACCGTGCTGCGCGGCCGTCGATTCGGCAACGCGGTGCTGCTGGCGTCCGATCTGCCGCTGCCGGTCGCCGAGTTGACCCGCAGGGTCGCCGGAGATCCGCACCCCGGCCGGGTGGAACACGGCAGGACCCTGGCCGACTTCACGGGAGGCGCGGCCGCGGTGACCGATGCCGACGCGAGGCCCTCGCCCGTACCGCCGCCGTCGGTGTTCCGCTGAGCGGCACGAAGCCCGGGGCCCGGGGGCCCGGGGTCAGCGTTCCTCGATCGTCACCCGGGGCGCGGTGTCGTGCCAGGTGCAGAAGACGTCGATCTCGCGGCCGTTCTGCGAGAACGTCACACGGATGTAGGTGGCCTGCTTCCAGATCTGCATGGTCCAGCCACCTGACGGGGTAGCCGAGACCAACTCGGCGGAGACGGGCCCGATGTCGTAGGCGACCCGGCCGCCCTCGACGGTGTAGCTCTTCACATTGCCGGGCGGGTCGGCCGGCACGGAGGGGGCGGTGGAGCCCCGATAAGCAGGCCCACCCGCGGAGGCCGAGGGGCGCGAGGACACGGGAGCACCGGGAGAAGCGCCGGAATCCGAGGCCGGCTTCGACGGTGCGGGCGCCGACGGCGCGGATTCCGGTGGCGATGCCGACTCCGCCGACACGGACGGCTTCGCACCCCCGCCATGCGCCGTGATCGGAAGGGCGCGGGGCCGGTCGTAGGCCGTGTCCGCCATCACGGTGTGGACGCCCCACCATGAGAGCGTGACCGCCGCGCCCGTGGCGAGCGACCACGCCAGGGCGTGTATGAGTCCTCTCCGCATCGGCCTCATACTGCACCACACCCGTCCCACCTGTCCCAAGGGGGACCGAGTTCCTCCGGATGGCGTACGGTGCCGCCCATGGCAAGTGTGCTCGTGGTCGAGGACGACCAGTTCGTGCGTTCCGCTCTCATCAGGCACTTGACCGAGGCCGCCCATACGGTACGAAGCGTCGGGACGGCCCTGGAGGCGCTGCGCGAAGTCGCCCATTTCCGCTTCGATCTGGTCATTCTCGACCTCGGGCTCCCCGATCTGGACGGGGCGGAGGCATTGAAGATGCTGCGCGGCATCACCGATGTCCCCGTCATCGTCGCGACCGCTCGCGACGATGAGACGGAGATCGTACGGCTGCTCAACGACGGCGCCGACGACTACCTCACCAAGCCGTTCTCGGTGGAACACCTCTCCGCCCGGATGGCGGCCGTGCTGCGGCGCTCCAGGGCCGCAGCGGACGAGGCTCCGCCCGGGAGGGTGATCCAGGTCGGGGGCCTGTCCATCGACCCGCTGCGTCGGCAGGCGGAACTCGACGGGGTGAGCCTCGACCTGACGCGCCGGGAGTTCGACCTGCTCGCCTTCCTGGCGGGACGGCCGGGTGTCGTCGTGGCGCGCAGGGAACTGCTCGCGGAGGTCTGGCAGCAGGCCTACGGCGACGACCAGACCATCGACGTCCATCTGTCCTGGCTGAGACGGAAGTTGGGGGAGACCGCGGCCCGCCCCCGCTATCTGCACACCCTCCGGGGCGTGGGAGTGAAGCTGGAGCCTCCGCGATGAGATGGGCCTTGGTGAAGGTGTCCCTGGCGGTCACGGCGATGGTCGTGATCGCCTTCGCCGTACCCCTCGGACTCGTCGTCCAGGAGATGGCAAGGGATCGAGCCTTCTCCAACGCCGAACGGCAGGCAGCCGCCATCGGTCCCACTCTCTCCATCACCACCGACCGCGACCAGCTCGAACGCGCGGTCGCCTCTACCCAGGCCGGAGCGGCGGGCCGGATGGCCCTGCACATTCCGGCATCCGCCGAGACCGGTGGCCAGGAGCTGACGGTCGGCGTCCGGCGGGCCGCCGTACGCGACCTCGGTGCCACCCGACGGCTGGGGCGCGCCTCCACCACCGAGGTGGGCGGTGGCTCTGCGCTGCTCCAGCCCACCGCGCTGAGCTCGGGGGAGATCGCGGTGGTCGAGGTGTTCGTACCGCAGGACGAAGTCGGCAGAGGTGTGACCACGGCCTGGCTGGTGCTCGCCGCGGTCGGCGTGGCGCTGATCGTCGGCTCGGTCGCGGTCGCCGACCGGCTGGGCGTACGGATGGTCCAACCGGCCCGGCGCCTCGCCGGCGCCGCCCACGAACTGGGCGAGGGCCGCCTCGGCGCCCGGGTCCCGGAACAGGGCCCCACGGAACTGCGCTCCGCCGCCGCCGCGTTCAACGCCATGGCCGACCAGGTGGTGCAGCTGCTCGCCAACGAACGGGAGCTTGCCGCCGACCTGTCCCACCGGCTGCGCACCCCACTCACCGTGCTCCGACTCAACGCCGCATCACTCGGTGAGGGGGCCGCGGCCGAGCAGACCCGGGCGGCGGTCGCCCAACTGGAGCGCGAAGTCGACACGATCATCCGCACCGCCCGCGAGGCCAAACCGCAGACGCAGGCCGCCACCGGCCCGGGTGCAGGCTGCGATGTCTCCGAAGTGGTGCGCGAACGCATGGAGTTCTGGTCCGCACTTGCCGAGGACGAGTCCCGCAAGGTCCGTCTGGCCGGCGTGGACCGCCCCGTCCGCATCCCGGTGGCGCGCCCCGAACTGGCCGCCGCTCTCGACGCCCTGCTCGGCAACGTCTTCCGCCACACTCCCGAGGGCACGGCCTTCTCGGTCGACGTGCACAACGGCGATGAGGCCGTGATCGTGCTCGTGTCCGACGCGGGCCCCGGCATCCCCGACCCGGAAGCCGCCTTGGCCCGTGGCAACAGCACCGGCCGGGACGGTTCGACGGGCCTGGGTCTGGACATCGTCCGCCGGGTCGCGGAGTCGACCGGCGGCGATGTGCGTATCGGCCACTCGGTGCTGGGCGGCACGGAGGTCCGCATCTGGCTCGCCCTGGACGGCGGTCGGCATGGTGCCTCGCTGGGCCGACGGGGCAGCAGGGCCGGCCGGCGGGGGCGCGGCGGCGAGCGGACATGACGAGCAGGCTTCTCGCGTCCTGCCGCCGTCGTGAGGAATGCGAGGTGCCTCCGCCGTGTCCTGCGCGCCGCAGCCGGTGCTCTCGGGCTCGGGTGACTCCGTGGTGCGCCGCGAGTGGACCGGATTGCCTGCCACCCGGCGGTCGATGACCGCCGTCGATGGCGGCGGTCGACGATGAAGGCCCGGCCTGTGAACAGGCCGGGCCTTCATCGATCAGGGTGAGTGACGGGACTCGAACCCGCGGCATCCTGGACCACAACCAGGTGCTCTACCAGCTGAGCTACACCCACCATGTCCGGTCGTCTTCCTGACCGGCCGAGAAAAAGTGTACAGGGTCCTGGAGGGTGCTCGTGCACATATTTGCGCTCACCCGGCGAGGGGCCGCGTACGGGCCGTCCGGGCTGGTCAGCGGGGCGATGCCAGGGAGCTACTGCGGCGCCGGGAGCACATGGCGGGCCGCGATCGTCTTCGCCGTGTCCGAGTCGGGGCCGGGCTGTGGGACGAAGATCGCCTCGCGGTAGTAGCGCAGCTCGGCGATGGATTCCCGGATGTCCGCGAGCGCCCGGTGGTTGCCGCTCTTCTCCGGACTGTTGAAGTACGCCCTCGGGTACCAGCGGCGGGCCAGTTCCTTGATCGAGGAGACATCGACGATCCGGTAGTGGAGGTACTCCTCCACCTTGGGCATGTCGCGCAGCAGGAAGCCGCGGTCCGTGCCGACCGAGTTTCCGCACAGCGGGGCCTTGCCGGGCTCCTTGACGTGTTCGCGGACATAGGCGAGGACCTGCTCCTCGGCGTCCGCGAGTGTGGTGCCGGTGGCCAGCTCGTCCAGGAGGCCCGATGCGGTGTGCATCTGGCGTACCACTTCCGGCATCGTGGCCAGCGCGGCGTCCGGCGGGCGGATCACGATGTCCACGCCCTCGCCGAGCACGTTCAGTTCCGAGTCGGTGACCAGCGCGGCCACCTCGATGAGTGCGTCGTCCGTCAGCGAGAGCCCGGTCATCTCGCAGTCGATCCACACCATGCGGTCGTTCATGCGTCCTACCTTAGGCCGTCCTTCCACGCCCGCACCGGGCGCGACCTGCTCCGGACCGTGCGCAAGCGCCGACGACCGGACGGTCCGGGACGCTCTGACGCGTCCCGGACCGTCCGGTCGCGAGGCGGCGCCTAAGGGGCGGTCCGCTGGCTCGGCAGTGCCGGGCGGCCGGAGGCGTACGCGTCCGCCACCGGCTTGCCCGGCTCCGGTGCGAGCGAGCCGGCCACGGCCGAGGCGGGCCGCCTCGGCTGCGATGTGCCATGGGCCTGCGAAGGCACCATGTGCTCGGCCGCCGCGGAGGCTCCGGGGTCCGCCTGCGGGCGCCTGGCGCGGTAGGCCGCCCGGTAAGCGGCGGGCGACGAGCCCAGCTGGCGCCGGAAGTGGCCGCGCAGTGCCACCGGGGAGCGGAAGCCACAGCGGCCCGCGACCTCGTCCACCGAGTAGTCGGAGGTCTCCAGCAGCCGTTGCGCCTGGAGCACCCGCTGGGTGATCAGCCACTGCAGCGGAGCACTTCCGGTGAGCGAGCGGAACCTGCGGTCGAAGGTCCGCCTGCTCATGTACGCGCGCGCGGCGAGCGTCTCCACGTCGAACTGCTCGTGGAGGTGCTCCAGTGCCCAGGCCACGACCTCGGCGAGCGGGTCGGAGCCGATCTCCTCCGGTAAAGACCTGTCGAGATAGCGCTCCTGACCACCGGTGCGCCGCGGTGGCACGACCAGTCGGCGCGCCAGCGCGCCGGCTGCCTCGGCGCCGTGGTCGGTGCGGACGATATGCAGGCAGAGGTCGATTCCGGCCGCGGTCCCCGCCGATGTGAGCACATCGCCGTCGTCGACGAACAGCTCACGCGGATCGACGTGCACCGATGGATAGCGCTTGGCGAGCGTCGGTGCGTACATCCAGTGGGTGGTGGCCGGCCGGCCGTCCAGCAGTCCGGCCGCGGCGAGGACGAACGCCCCCGTGCACAGCCCCACGATGCGCGCGCCCTCTTCATGGGCGCGGCGCAGCGCCTCCAGCGCTTCAGGCGGCGGTGGAGAGGTGATGGACCGCCAGGCAGGTACGACGACGGTGCCCGCCCGGCCGATGGCCTCAAGTCCGTACGGCGCGGTGAGTTCGAGTCCCCCTGTGGTCCGCAGGGGGCCGTCCTCGCCGGCGCATACGAGCAGCCGGTAGCGGGGAACTCCGGCATCCTGGCGGTCGATTCCGAACACCGAGAGCGGGATCGAACTCTCGAAGATGGGACCGCCGCTGAACAGCAGCACCGCGACGACTTCCCGGCGGCGGCGCCCGGACAGCTTCCGTGCGGCCTCCGGCGCGGCGGAGTCCTGTGTCATGACGCTAAGCCCCCCTCGGTGTTCGCGTCTCCCCGTTCGTGTCGGGCGTGTCGCTCCTGCACGTTTCCCCTCGGTTTTGCACGAGTCCCCAGTCTTCGATACTCATGATCGAATCTACTGCGTCCTGTGGTGCCGCCGTGACAAGTTCGGAATCCGGCACATTGTCGACAAGAGCACTTGGCGCGAAGCATTCGATCACGAAGCGTGGCACTCGTGGGCCGTACAGGGAAGTACGCGTGCCGGGCATGGCCCGTCCCCGTAGGGTGCGAGCGGCCGTCGGGACCCCCTTTTGCCTGGTGGCAAGGGGGTTGGTGGGTCTTTTGGGCAAGGAATCCGCCTGGCCGTGAAGTTGGCTTGAAACATTCGGGCGTCGGCTTGCGAATCCGTCAAGTCGCCCGGCGCGTTTTACTCTCGGCGGCGGTCGTGCGGAGTTGGGGCGCGATGGCTCCGACTCGGATGTGACGAGGGCCACTGGTGCGATGGTGACGAGCGTCGGTCGGAGGTGTCGGTGGGTGTCGCGGGACTGCTCGCACGTCGGGTCTCCGACGTGCGAGTGCTCCGTCGCGGCGGAGGAGTCCGTCACCGAAGCGGGAGAACCCCTTCCGATTGCCGGGCCGGCGCTGAAGCCTGTATCAGGCAGCTGCCATTGCCATACGGAGCGTGCTCGTGCATGCTCCCTGGAACGCCGTGAGTGGAGTCGTCGGCTCTGGGTATGGGAGGAGTGTCGCCGTACCCTTGGGGGTATGGGGTTGGGAAGATGATTCCCGGACACAGCTCCGCCGCCCACCGTCGCCCTCCCATGAGGATCTGAACGCCGAGACACCGATGGCCGGTCACGAATTCCCCGAACCCGCGGACCGCAAGCAGGTCGCCGACCCTCTGTCGGATCTGCAGGCGGCGGAAGAGACGCGCCGCCCCTGCGATCCCGCGTTCCGGCATGGAGTCGTCGTGGGTTTCGACGGTTCCACCTCCAGTGAGCGGGCGCTCGCCTACGCCATCGGCATGGCGCTGCGCTCCGGCTCCGGGCTGATCATCGTGCATGTCGCCAACCGTCTCCCCACGACCGTCTGGGCGGGCTGTGAACCGCCGGTCTTCGTGGACGTGCCCGACCATCGCACCGAGGTGCTCGGGCTTGAGCTCGCCTGCGCCGACTACCTGTCCGAGGTCCCGTGGATCCTCGTCGAGCGCGGTGGCGACATCTGCCACGAGCTCGAAGAGGTCGGCCGGGAGTATTCGGCGGACGCGATCGTGGTCGGTTCCACCCATGGCATCGTGGGGCGCATTTTCGGCTCGATCGCCGGCCGTCTCGCGAAGCGCGCGCAGCGGCCCGTCATCGTCATTCCATAGCGGCTCCGACGGTCCGATCCGGCCCGTGGGGCCGGGTTCTCACCTTTGTGCGCCCAGGCCCGCGAGAGCGAGCGTCATATGTGTGACTTTTGACGACCGTCAAATCCGTTCGGCCGCGCAGGTGGATTGTGCGCTTGTGAAGGGTAGATAACCGTGGCTGGGAATCAGCACCATCGCGCGCATGAAGGGAGCCCGCCGTGGACAGCGAAGTCTCCGCGGGAAGCGCAACGTCAACCACTCTCGGCCACCTCGCACTCGGTCTGACCCTGTTGGCCTTCGGCCTGGGGAACACGGGTGTGATCGACAATGTCGCGGCGTCCGACGCCGCAGCCCTCGCGACCTGGGTGGGCGGGGTCGCACTCTTCCTCGTCGGGCTGCTCGAATTCCGTGCGGGCAACGGCGGCACGGGCACGGCCTTCGCGGGCCTCGGCGCCTTCTGGTTCACCTGGGGCACGGGCGTCGGCTCGGGAGCCTCGGCGGAGGCGGCAGGACTCTTCCTACTGCTGTTCGCGCTGCTGGCGCTCAGCCTCACCGTGGGTTCGTCCGGTAGCGGGATGTTCGGCCAGGGCGTGTACGGGCTGCTCTGCGTCTCGATGCTGCTGCTCGCCGTCGCCGCGTTCGCCGACAACAGCGGACTGGCCAAGGCGGGCGGCTGGGTCGGCGCGGTCGCAGGCCTCGCGGCCTGGTACGGGGCCACGGCGGCGCTGGCGCACTGGCCCACCTTCAGTGGGAGCCGGACCGCGGGCAGGGGTGTGACGGCCACCGGCTGAGCGGTCATCGACCGGTGTGAGGGCGCCGGTGACGAAAAGGGGCGGCCCCTCGCACGCTGGTTGGAGCGTGCGGGGGGCCGCCGTCTGCCGTGCGACCGGACAGATCCGATCGGGCAGGGTTCTACTCCACCGTGACCGACTTCGCCAGGTTGCGCGGCTTGTCGATGTCCCGGCCGAGGGCCAAGGCCGTGTGGTAAGCCAGCAGCTGGAGCGGGATGCCCATGAGGATCGGGTCCAACTCGTCCTCGTTCTTCGGCACGATCACCGTGTGGTCGGCCTTTTCCTGGTCCTGGTGGGCCACCGCGAGGATCCTGCCGCTGCGGGCCTTGATCTCCTCCAGCGCGGCGCGGTTCTTCTCCAGCAGCTCGTCGTCCGGCACGATGGCGATGGTCGGCAGCGCCGGCTCGATCAGCGCCAGCGGGCCGTGCTTCAACTCGGACGCCGGGTAGGCCTCGGCGTGGATGTACGAGATCTCCTTGAGCTTCAGGGAGGCCTCGAGTGCCACCGGGTAGCCGCGCACCCGGCCGATGAACATCATCGACTTGGCGTCCGCATACTCGGCGGCCAGCTTCTTGATCTCGTCCTCCGACTCGAGGATCTCGGAGATCTGGGCGGGCAGCTTGCGCAGACCCTCGATGATCCGCTTGCCGTCGGCCACCGACAGGTCCCGGATACGTCCCAGGTGCAGCGCGAGCAGCGCGAAGGCGACCACCGTGTTGGTGAAGCACTTCGTCGAGACGACGCACACCTCGGGGCCGGCGTGCACGTACACGCCGCCGTCCGTCTCGCGGGCGATCGCGGAGCCGACCACGTTGACCACTCCCAGAACCCGTGCGCCCTTGCGCTTGAGCTCCTGGACTGCGGCGAGCACGTCGTAGGTCTCACCGGACTGGGAGACGGCGATGTAGAGGGTGTCGGGGTCCACCACCGGGTTGCGGTAGCGGAACTCGGAGGCCGGCTCGGAGTCGGCGGGGATACGGGCCAGCGACTCGATGAGCCCGGCGCCGATCAGACCCGCGTGGTAGGAGGTGCCGCAGCCGAGGATCTTCACCCGGCGGATGCCGCGGGCCTCGCGGGCGTCCAGGTTGAGGCCGCCTAGGTGCACGGTGGAGAACCGGTCGTCGATACGGCCGCGCAGCACGCGGTCCACCGCGTCGGGCTGCTCGGAGATCTCCTTGTGCATGTACGTGTCGTGGCCGCCCATATCGTAGGACGCGGCCTCCCACTCGACGGTCTCCGGGGTGGCGGTGGTCCGGGTGCCGGAGGTCGTGTAGGTGCGGAAGTCGTCGGCCTTCAGGGTGGCCATCTCGCCGTCGTTCAGGGTGACGACCTGGCGGGTGTGGGCGACCAGCGCGGCGACGTCGGAGGCGACGAACATCTCCTTCTCGCCGATGCCGAGGACGACCGGGGAGCCGTTGCGCGCGACGACTATGCGGTCGTTGAAGTCGGCGTGCATCACGGCGATGCCGTAGGTGCCCTCGACGACCTTGAGCGCCTCGCGGACCTTCTCTTCCAGGGACTCGGCCTGGGAGCGGGCGATCAGGTGGGTGAGCACCTCGGTGTCGGTCTCGGAGGCGAAGACGACTCCGTCGGCCTCCAGCTTGGCGCGCAGCTCCATCGCGTTGTCCACGATGCCGTTGTGGACGACCGCGACCTTGTTCTCGGGGTCCATGTGCGGGTGCGCGTTGTGGTCGCTCGGCACACCGTGGGTGGCCCAGCGGGTGTGGGCGATACCGGTGGTGCCGGTGAAGCGCTTGGGGACGCGGGCTTCGAGGTCCCGGACCCGGCCCTTGGCCTTGACCATCTTCAGGCCGGCGGCCTTCGGGCTGGTGATGACCATGCCCGCGGAGTCGTATCCCCGGTACTCAAGCCGCGCCAGGCCTTCCAGCAGCAGCGGCGCGACGTCGCGCTTCCCGATGTAACCGACGATTCCGCACATAAAGTCTTTGCCCCTCCAGGTTCGATGGGTGTGGTGCCCGGCCGTCCGGGTCTTCCGCTGTGGCCGCGGGTCGGGTCCGGATGATCAGCCGTAGACGACCCGGCGCAGCTGCCTGAGCGTGAGCTCGGGCGGTGCCACGGCCCGGTGCCGCAATTCGGTAGCGATCCGGTCGAAGATCTCCGCGTTCACGGCGCCGCCGGACTGCAGCTCGCGGTGCCGTCTGCGGACGAACTCTTCCGTGGTCTCGTCGAAGAACGCCAGCACGTCGAGCACCACCCGGACCGCCTCACCGCGCTGGAGCGCGGTGCTGCGCACCAGATGGTCGATGAGGTCCTCATGGGACGACGGGCGGCGATCGAGCACCCGTAGATACTGGAGGGTGACCTGAGGGGAACGCAAGATTCCTGCCCGATTCCGGGCAGGAGTTCGCGTGACCAAGGTTACAGAGGCTGGTGACCCGCCTGCTTGGCTACGGCGAAGTCCTCGCCGGCCGGCATCTCGGAGTGACGCAACTCACCCGGTTCGCGCAGTCTGCGCAGCAGTACGTCGTGATCGTTGCCGGCGGGTGCGGGTGCGGGTGCGGGTGCGGGTGCGGGTGCGGGTGCGGGTGCGGGTGCGGGTGCGGGTGCGGGTGCGGGTCACGAACGGGCGGCGGGCGCCCCGCGGAGGACCGTGACTCCGCAAGGCGCCCGCCCGCTCGTGGCCGCTGCCGGGACCGCGCCTACCGGCGGAACGGCGCGATCGGGTTGTGCAGGCTGCCCACCAACTGGAGCGCGCCCGACGGGTCGGCGAGATCGACCATCTGCTTGTTGTCGCGCAGCTGGAGCCGGTTGAGGCAGGACAGCGCGAACTCATCGGCGAACATGTCGTACTGGGCGAACTTGTCCGCCAGCTGTGGCATGGACTCCTGGTAGTCGCAGACACAGGCGGCCACCGTCCGCCAGAACGACTCCTCGTCCAGAACACCCTCCGCGGCGAGCGCGGCGCCCAGGAAGCGGAAGAAGCAGTCGAACACATCGGTGAACACCGACAGCAGCTTCATGTCCTCGGGTATCTCGGCGCGGACCCGCTCCACCGCGGGTGGCAGCACCGCGTCAGGGTCCATCACGCAGATCTCCTCGGCGAGGTCCTTGAAGATCGCGCGCAGCACCGCCCCGTCCTCGCCGAGCACGAGGATCACGTTCTCGCCGTGCGGCATGTAGACGAGGTCGTACGCGTAGAAGCTGTGCAGCACCGGCATCAGATACGCGTCCAGATAGCCCCGCAGCCACTCCACGGGGGACAGCCCCGAGCCGGTGATCAGCGCGCCCGCGAGGGACTTGCCGGAACGGTCGGTGTGCAGCAGGGACGCCATGGTCGCCAGGCGCTCGCCATCGGCCAGGGTGGGTACCGGGCTCTCGCGCCACAGCGCGGCGAGCATCTTCCGGTACGGCGAGTAGCGGTCGGTGGCCGCCTCGTACTCCAGATGCCGGTAGCCGACCGCCGCGTGCTCGCGGATGATCGAGAACCGTGCCGCCCGCAGCACCTCGTCGTTCGCCACCAGCGTGGCCAGCCAGTCGTTGATGGCCGGGGTGGCCTCCATGTACGCGGCCGAGAGCCCGCGCATGAAGCCCATGTTGATGACGGACATGGCCGTCTTCACGTAGTGCTTCGCCGGGTCGCTGGTGTTGAAGAAGGTACGGATCGACTGCTGGGCGAGGTACTCGTCGTCCCCTTCGCCGAGCGGCACGAGGCGGTGCTGCGCGATCTCGGCGGCGAAGGTGACCGAGAGCTTGTTCCACCACTGCCAGGGGTGCACCGGCATCAGCAGGTAGGCGTCCGGGTCCAGGCCGAGGTCGCGCAGGCGGGCGTCGAACCGGTCGAGGGTGCCCTGCCCCAGCTCGGCCCGCATCAGGTTTTCGTAGCCGAGGTCCGCGCAGGAGGTGAAAGTGGCGCGGGAGCGGTGTGCGGCCACCCACAGCAGCCGGATCGGGGCTGCGGCCTCCGGGGCGTACTTGTGGTACTCGTGGACGCCGAAGCCGAGCCGGCCGTTGTTGGCGACGAAGCAGGGGTGGCCCTCGGTCATCCCGGTCTCGATCGCCTGGAAGCCGGCGCGGGCGAGCTCGGCCGCGGAGACCTCCGGCTTCGCCAGTTTGTACGCCGTACCGGACAGCGTGGAGGAGATCTCCTCCAGGTAGACGGGCAGGATCTCGTCGGACAGGCCCAGCGCGCCGCGCAGTTCGGTGAAGAACTCCAGGGCGTCCAGCGGCAGCTCGGCGCCGTCGCGATGGCGGCTGATCGTCACGGGGTCGATCAGCCAGTGGTCGAGGGCGTACCGGTCTGCCCTGAAGCGGTACTCGGTCCTGCCGTCGTCGTCGGCCACGGCGTACCGGCCGTCGCCGAGTTCGCGCGGGGTGAGCAGCCGCTCGTGGGAGAACTCGGCGAGCCCCTTGCGGATCAGCAGACGGCCGGCTTGAGCCCACAGCTCGGGGGTGAGGTGGGCGACGCTTTCGATGGCGTTGCTCATCGGGCGGCTCCGGTGGCGGCTTCGAACTGCTCGCGGGTGCAGAAGCTCAGCAGCGCCTGCTTCTCGGGCTTCTGTATCTCGCGCTCGGGCACGAAGCCGACGACCTCGTTGAGCGCGTGCACGGCCTTGTTGGTGACATCCGGTTCGACGACGACGCGCCGGGTCGCCGGGTCCGCGAACAGTTCCCCCATCACGGCGGTGATCACGGCGCGGGTGAAGCCGTGTACCGGGGTGTCCGTCGGGGCAACCAGGAAGTGCATACCGACGTCGCCCGGTTCGGGTTCGTAGAGGCCGACCAGCTCGATGTGCCGGGGGTCGTAGCGCTCCATCAGGAAGGCGGGCTCACCGTCGTGCAGCCCGAGGAACGCGTCGTGGTGCTCGGACGACGCGATCGCCATGTACTCGCGCTCCACGTCCTCGAGCTTGGCGTCCTGCATCATCCAGAATGCGGCCTTGGGGTGGGTGACCCAGCCGTGCAGCACCTCGGCGTCGGCGAGCGGGTCCAGGGGACGGAAGGAGAACGTGCCCAGGGCCGTCGGGCCGTTCAGGTCGGTTGCGGTGGTGCTCATACGGCGAACTCCTGGAACGCGATGGTCTTCTCCACGGGGTAGTACTCGCTCCCGAGCAGCTCACGGATGATGTACGCGTTTCGGTACGGGCCCATCCCGAGGTCCGGCGAGGTGATCGAATGCGTGTGCACGCCTGCGTTCTGGATGAAGATGCCGTGCCCTGTCGTGTCGATCGCGTAGTTGCGGGCGACGTCGAAGCGGCCCTGCCCGTCCCAGCGGATGCGGTCGCGGACCGGCTCCAGGAAGGCGGGAGCGGCGTACCTGTAGCCGGTGGCGAGCACCAGGCCCTCGGTCTCGATCTCGAAGTCCTTCTGCTGCTCCTCCTGCCGCAGCCCCAGGGTGTAGGTCCCGTTCTCATACCGTGCGCTGTGCAGGGCGGTGTTGGTGAGCAGGCGGGTGGGCACGGGGCCGTCGAGGTTCTTCTGGTAGAGCAGGTCGAAGATCTCGTTGATCAGATCCCCGTCGATGCCCTTGAACAGGTTCTTCTGCTGCGACTCCAGCCGGTAGCGGGTGGCTTCCGGCAGCGCGTGGAAGTAGTCGATGTACTCGGGAGAGGTCATCTCCAGCGTCAGCTTGGTGTACTCCAGCGGGAAGAACCGCGGGGAGCGTGTGACCCAGTTGAGCCGGTAGCCGTGCACGTCGATCTCGCCGAGCAGGTCCTGGTAGATCTCCGCCGCGCTCTGCCCGCTGCCCACCAGGGTGATGGACTTCTTCCGCTGGAGCTCCGCCTTGGCCTGGAGGTAGCGGGAGTTGTGGACGAAGTCGCCGCCCAGCTCCCGGCAGGCGCCCGGGATGTGGGGCGGCGTGCCGGTACCGAGCACGATCCGGCGTCCTCGGAGCACCTCGCCATCTGCGGTGTGTACGACGTACAGCTCGTCCGCGGCCTCGTACTCGACCTTCGCCACCGTGGTGCCGAAGCGGATGCTGCTCAGCTTGCCGGCGGCCCAGCGGCAGTAGTCGTTGTACTCGATCCGTAGCGGGTAGAAGTTCTCCCGGATGTAGAACGAGTAGAGACGGCCTTTCTCCTTCAGGTAGTTCAGGAAGGAGTACGGGGATGTCGGGTCGGCGAGGGTGACCAGGTCCGACATGAACGGGGTCTGGAGGTGGGCGCCGTCGAGGAACATCCCCGAGTGCCACTCGAAGTCCGGCTTGGACTCCAGGAAGACGCCGTTCAGCTCGGCGATGGGCTCGGTCAGACAGGCGAGGCCGAGGTTGAACGGACCCAGTCCGATACCGATGAAATCGTGGATGTCACGGTGCTCAGGACGCGTGGACAAGGTTCTCTCCCAGGTACTGCTCGGCGTGGCCGGCTATCAGATCGAGGACGGCGGCGATGTCGGCCACGGTCGTCTCGGGGTTCAGCAGGGTGAATTTCAGGTACTGGCGGCCGTCGACCTTGGTGCCCGCGACCACAGCCTCACCGGAGGCGAACAGGGCCTTGCGGGCGTAGAGGTTGGCGCGGTCGATCTCGGCCGGTGCGGTGACCTGCGCGGGGATGTAGCGGAACACCAGCGTGGACAGGCTGGGCTCGACCACCACGTCGTAGCGGGGGTCTCCGGCCAGCAGCCGCCAGCCGGCGGCGGCCAGCTCGCAGACCTCGTCGAAGAGCTGCCCCACACCGTCGGCGCCCATGACCCGCAGGGTCATCCAGAGCTTCAGAGCGTCGAAGCGCCGAGTGGTCTGGAGGGACTTGTCGACCTGGTTGGGGATCCGCTCCTCGATGGTGCGGCGGGGGTTGAGGTAGTCCGCGTGGTAGGTGGCGTGCCGCAGTGTGGCGCGGTCCCGTACCAGCAGCGCGGAGGAGCTCACCGGCTGGAAGAAGGACTTGTGGTAGTCGACGGTGACGGAGTCGGCGTACTCGATACCGTCCAGCAGCCGGCGGCGGGTGGGGGAGGCCAGCAGGCCGCAGCCGTACGCGGCGTCCACGTGCATCCAGGCGCCGTACTGCTCGCACAGCTCGGCGACTTCCGGCAGTGGGTCGATGGAGCCGAAGTCGGTGGTGCCGGCGGTGGCCACCACGGCCATCGGGATCAGGCCCTCATCGCGGCACTTCTGCAACTCGGCGGCGAGGATGACGGTCTGCATGCGCTTGTCCCGCCCGGTGGGGACGGAGACCACGGCGTCGGGGCCGAGCCCGAGCAGCGTGGCGGACTTCTGCACGCTGAAGTGGCTGCACTCGGAGGCGAAGACACGCAGCTTCGACAGGTAGTCCGTCTTGGCCTCCTGGCGTGCCAGCAGCATCGCCTGGAGGTTGGACTGGGTGCCGCCGCTGGTGAACACACCGTCCGCGGCGGGGCCGAGGCCGATCCGTCCGGTGGTCCAGTCGATGAGCCGGCGCTCGATCAGCGTGCCGCCCGCGCTCTGGTCCCAGGTGTCGAGCGAGGAGTTGACGGCCGAGAGCACCGCCTCGCCCAGTACGGCGGGGATGACGACCGGGCAGTTGAGGTGGCCGAGGTAGCGGGGGTGGTGGAAGTAGACCGCGTCGCGCAGGTACACCTGCTCCAGCTCGTCCAGTGCGGCTGAGGTGTCGCCGAGCGGCTGGTCGAGATCGACAGCGTCGATGGCGGGGGCGAGTTCATCGGGGGTGATACCGGTGAACGGCTTCCGGGTCGTGGCGAGTTTGTTCGCCACCCGCTCGACTCCTTCGATCACGGAGCTGCGGTAGAGCTCCGCCGTTGTGTCGTTGAGCAGGTGCGAGCGCATGGGGGGCCTTTCCCTGTGCGGGGACGTGACAAGAGCGCCCTCTGAGGCGGGAGGGAGCGGCATGGGGCGTTGTGGCTTAGGTTAGCCTAACCTGAATTTCGCCTTCCAGAGTCCCTGTTCCGATGCGACCGGAGCGATCTGGCTCACACTCACCGGACGGGCGTCGGGCGGGGGTTGCCCGTAACCGGTGCGGCCCCGTCGCGGATGGCGACGGGGCCGTGGCGGATGGCGACATGGCCGCGCGGCTGAGGGGGCGGGTGCTACGACTCGTCGTCGGGCGTCTCGCGCAGCGCGTCCTCGCTGAGGCCGCTGCGCCAGTAGCCGACGAAGGTGATCCTGCGTCTGTCCCACCCGCGGTCGTTCACCAGATGGCGGCGCAGTGCCTTGACCGAGCCCGATTCGCCCGCGATCCAGGCGTACGGGGCCGAGCCCGCGAACTCCGCGGTGCGCACCGCGTCGACGGCGGCCGGAGCGCCCTCGTCCCGTACCAGCCAGTTGACGGTGGCATCGGCCCTGGTGGTGAGTTCGGCGCGGTCCCCGGTGTGCGGGACCTCGATCCAGACCTGCGTGCGCACACCGGCGGGCAACCACTCCAGGATGGCCGATGCGGCGGGAAGCGCCGTCTCGTCTGCCCAGATCAGCACCGAGTCGGCGTCATCGGGCAGGCGGAAGCGTACGGCGGTGTTGTCGGCGAGGGCGGGGCCGAGCACGGTCACCCGGTCCCCGGCGGAGGCCAGCTGCGCCCACCGGCAGGCCGGGCCGCCGTCCTCGTGCACGGCGAAGTCGATGTCCATCTCGCCGTGTTCACCGGCGTCGGGGCGTTGCTCCCGCACTGTGTACGAACGCATCACCGCACGCTCGTCCGGGGGCAGCTCACGCCAGGCGCCGAGCGTGGCGTACATGCCTTCCGTGCCGGCGTCCGGAGACTCCGGCAGCACGGGGGCCTCCTGGCCGGGATGCGGCAGGAAGAGGGAGAGCGACTGGTCGCGGCCACCGGACGCGAAGCCCGCGAGCGCTTCTCCCCCGAAGGTGACGCGTATCAGCGACGGGCCGAGCCGCCGCGTCCGTACGACCTGGAGAGGGAAGAAACGGAACGGGGCGGCTGCGGCATCCGTCATCGTCAGGCGACCTTCTTCGCGTTCTCGATCGCCTTGGCCAGGGTCTCCAGCATCGGGACGCACTTGTCGTAGGAGAGGATGGGCTCAGGGGTGCGGGGGACGACCTGACCGGCCTTGACCGCGGGCAGCTGCTTCCAGGTCGGCTTCGTCTTGTCGAGGACGGAGGGCTGGAGGGTCGCCGAACGGTCGTCCATCATGATGATGTCCGCCGGATACTTGTCGACGTTCTCCCAGCTCAGGTTCTCGAACCAGCCGCCGCTGGCCTTCTTGGCCTCCTCCGGCGGCTCGACGAGGTTCACGCCGAGGGACTTGAAGTACTCCAGGTCGATCGAGAAGTTCGAGCCGGAGACGTAGAAGATGGTCTCGGCGGCGGAGCCGACGAGGACCTTGATGTTCGGCTTGGACTTGGCCGCCGCACGCAGTCGCTCGGCCGCCGCCTCGAACCGCTTCTTGGCCTCGGTGACCTTGGCGGCCTGGACGTCGGCGCCGAGCGACTTCGCCAGGTCCAGCATCCGGCCCAGCGACTCGGGCATCTGGCGGTCGTACACCGAGATGCCGACGCTCGGGGCGAGCTTGAGGATCTTGTCCTTGGACTCCTCGGGGACGTACCAGAGCGTGCCCGAGTTGTCGAAGAGGGTGGAGATCAGCACGTCGGGAGCGAGGGCCGCGTACTTCTCGACGCTGAACTCGTTCCACACGTTGCCGATCACCGTCAGCTTGCTGACGTCCATGTCGCCGGCCTGGATGTCGGCCTTGCCGTCCTTGGTCTTCGTCGGACCGAAGACGCCCTTGCACTCGATGCCGTAGTCGTACAGGGCGGCGGCCACACCGGTGAACGCGACGATGTTCGCCGGGGTCTTGGGCGTCTTGGCCGTCTGACCGCGGTCGTCCTTGAACTCCCAGGGACCGGACTTCCTGACGTCCGAGGCCTTGCCGTCCTTCTTCTTGTCGTCACCGCACGCGGTGAGGGCGGCGCCGAGCCCTATGGCGCCGCCTGCGGCGAGGACGCCGCGGCGAGTGAGGTGGGAAGCGCGGACGTTGGGCATGGGGTATCTGCTTTCTTACGAACAGGGCCGACAGCGACCAAGGAATGTGAGGTTAGCCTAACCTCACACGATGTCTGGCTGAAAGCCCCCTTGCAGTGCCGCGTGATCGAAGTCACGCGTGAACGCTCCGGGTGGCGAGGCGCGTTCTCCCGTGGAGATCGCATCGTGATGCGAGGGCGCCCCCGGGTGCCGGCGTCGGTTTCTGCGAACAGTCTGTGTGCTCTGCTGTCCGAGTCGCGATGAGGGATTTCGGTCAAGTCCCGACTTTGCGGCACTGGTGCCCGTCTCGGTGCTGGGGCTTCCGCGTGCTCCGCTCTCGCGGCTCCATGAAGGGGCGCGGATTCACCCATCGGCCCGCTCTTGATCTCCCGGATTGCGGACCCAGGTCCCTGACGGATCTGCGTTACGGAACCCATGACGGGGCCGTGGCCGGACGCTACGGCTACAAGCCGGCCGTGGACCTGGAAACCGTTGCGGCGCGGGAGCGCAGGGCGTTGGACGCGACGACCCTGCCGCCCGGGGCGGAGGCCGTGATGCCCGGCCAGTCCCCCATGGGGTCGGTGCCCGGCGGGCGGATGCGCGGGCGAGGCCCATCGCAAGATCACGGGTGCCGATGTTGCGGCGTCCATCCCGGCTCAGGGAAATCCCGGGGTGAGGGCGGCGTTCGAAGTCTGGTCCCGGTGCGTGAAGCGCCGGGGGTTCGCCTACGCCAAGCCCATGGACGCCGTCGACGAAGTCCGGTGCCCCCGAAAGCGGTTACGGGGGCGCCGGACGCGTCCGGCGCCGGTGCGGTGCGGAAACCCGCCCCCGGCGCCGGACGGCCGGATCCGTCCGCCTCGGAGCCGGCTGGGTCAGCCCGTGAGCCCCAACTCCCTGGCGATCAGCATCCGCTGGACCTCGCTGGTGCCCTCGCCGATCTCCAGGATCTTGGAGTCGCGCCACATCCTGGCCACCGGGTACTCGTTCATGAATCCGTAGCCGCCGTGGATCTGGGTGGCCTCGCGGGCGTTGTCGACCGCGACTGTGGAGGAGTACAGCTTCGCCAGTGCGGCCTCCTTCTTGAACGGCTCACCATGGACGAGACGCGATGCCGCGTCACGCCAGCCGATCCGGGCCATGTGCGCCCGCATCTCCATGTCGGCGATCTTGAACTGTATGGCCTGGTTGTCGCCGATCGGGCGGCCGAAGGCGTGTCGCTCCTTGGCGTACTTCACCGACTCGTCCACACAGCCCTGGGCCAGGCCCGTGGCGAGCGCGGCGATCGCGATCCGGCCCTCGTCGAGGATGCGCAGGAACTGGGCGTACCCGCGGCCCTCCTCGCCGAGCAGATTGGCGAACGGAACCCGGACATCGGCGAACGACAGTTCGCGGGTGTCCGACGCGTTCCACCCCACCTTGGAGTAGGGCGCGGCGACGGTGAACCCGGGAGTGCCGGACGGCACGATGATCGAGGAGATCAGCGGCTTGCCCTCGGGGGTGCGACCGGTGACCGCGGTGACCGTGACCAGGCCCGTGATGTCCGTACCGGAGTTGGTGATGAAGCATTTGGAGCCGTTGATCACCCACTCACCGGTGCTCTCGTCGCGCACGGCGGCGGTCTTGGTTCCGCCCGCGTCGGACCCCGCGTCGGGCTCGGTGAGGCCGAAGGCGCCGAGCATCTCTCCGGAGCACAGCCGGGGCAGCCACTCGCGCTTCTGCTCCTCGGTGCCGAAGCGGTAGACCGGCATGGCACCCAGCGAGACTCCGGCCTCCAGGGTGATCGCCACGGACGAGTCGACCCGGGCCAGCTCCTCCAGGGCGATACCGAGGGCGAGGTAGTCGCCGCCCATGCCGCCGTACTCCTCGGGGAACGGCAGGCCGAACAGGCCCATACGGCCCATCTCGCGGACGATCTCGTAGGGGAACTCATGCCGCTCGTAGAAGTCGCCGATCTTCGGGGCGACCACATCGTGGGCGAACTCCTCGACGGTGCGCCGGAGTTCCTCGTGCTCGGAGGAGAGACGGTGGTCGAGCGACATGGCTAGGACTCCTTGGGGGAGAGGGCACGCACGGTGCGGGAAGGACTGGGCCGGCCCAGTTGCCCGGCCATCCAGGCGCTGGTGGCGCTGAGCCGGTCGAGATCGACCCCGGTCTCGATACCGAGGCCGTGGAGCATCCACACGAGGTCTTCGGTGGCGAGGTTTCCGGTGGCGCTCTTCGCGTAAGGGCAGCCGCCGAGGCCACCCGCCGAGGCGTCGACCGTGGTGACGCCGTGTTCCAGCGCCGCGAAGGTGTTGGCCAGCGCCTGGCCGTAGGTGTCGTGGAAGTGCACCCCGATGGCGCTGGTGGGCACACCCTCCTCGTTGAGCCGGGCGAGCAGGGCCAGCACATGGCCGGGGGTCGCCACACCGATGGTGTCCCCGAGGCTCAGCTCGTCGCAGCCCAGGTCCATCAGCTGCCTGGCGACCCGGACCACCTGGTGGACGGGCACCTTGCCCTCCCAGGGGTCCCCGAAGCACATCGAGAGGTACCCGCGCACATGGACCTCGTCCTCCTTCGCGCGGGCGACGACAGGCTCGAACATGGCGAGCGACTCGGCGACCGTCCGATTGAGGTTGCGGGCCGCGAACGTCTCGGTCGCCGACCCGAACACCGCGATCCTGCGCGCCCCCAGGGCCAGGGCCCGCTCAAGTCCCCGCTCGTTCGGTACGAGCACGGGCAGGGCCACCCCGTCACCGAGGCCCCCGAGGCGGGGGAACAGGTCTTCGGCGTCCGCCAGCTGGGGCACCCACTTCGGGTGCACGAAACTGGTGGCCTCGATGGTGGTCAGGCCCGCATCGGCGAGCCGGCGGATGAACTCCGCCTTCACCTCGGTCGGGACGACCTCCTTCTCGTTCTGGAGGCCGTCACGCGCGCCCACCTCATGGATGCGGACCCGCGCCGGGAGCCCCGGGACGGATACCTCCATGGGCAGTCCGTCAGTCATCGCCCGCCTCCTTCGCTCCGTCCTCGTGCGGGGCCACGACGGCAAGCACCTGGTCCATGGCGACGGTGGCGCCCGCGGCGACATCCAGCTCGGTGACCGTGCCTGCGTGCGGGGCGGAGATGACGTGCTCCATCTTCATCGCCTCGACCACCAGCAGGCTCTGACCCGCCTCGACCACGTCGCCGACGGAGACCTTGACGACCGTCACGGTGCCCGGCATCGGTGCCGCCAGTGTGTCCGCGCCCTGGCGCGCCGCGCCGCTG
Source organism: Streptomyces sp. SCSIO 30461 (assembly GCF_037023745.1). Classification (NCBI taxonomy): domain Bacteria; kingdom Bacillati; phylum Actinomycetota; class Actinomycetes; order Kitasatosporales; family Streptomycetaceae; genus Streptomyces; species Streptomyces sp. SCSIO 30461. The sequence continues at coordinate 6,915,727 of NZ_CP146101.1, read as the reverse complement.
AGCGAGGCCTCCACCGGGTCGTGGTGCAGCACATGCCAGGAGTCGCCGTCCCGGCCGAGCCAGCTCCCCCCGGGGCCTGCCGCGTACCGGAAGGTGTGGGTGACCCCGTCGACCTCGACGGTGACGGAGCCCGACCGGTCCGCCGCCACGAGCCCGGCGCGGTCGTCCGTGCGCACCCTGCGCACCGGCTTCGCGGGCGCTTCGCCCACGGTGCACACGGCTCCCGCCGCCGTACCGCTCAGCCGGACCGTCACCGGGTCCTGGCCGGGGACACGGAAGTGGTGGACCGTCGCAGCCGGTTCACCACCCAGCCGCCAGCCGTTGGGGACCGAGAAGGGGTCGACCCAGCCGCCCCCGGGCGCTCCGGATGTCCCGGTCGGAGCGGACTGCCGCAGCAGCGCGGCCGCCGCGTACACCTCGTCCGGCACTCCGTCCGGCACCAGGCCGTCCGCGTCGCGCTCCACGAGTCCCGTGTCCATCTCGCCGGAGACCACATCCGGGTGGTCGAGGAGTCGGCGCAGAAAGCCCGCGTTCGTCGGCACGCCGAGCGTGACCGTGTCCGCCAGGGCCGCGCGCAGCTTGCGCAGCGCCGTCCGGCGGTCCGGGCCGTAGGCGATGACCTTGGACAGCATCGGGTCGTACAGGCTGGATACCTCGGTGCCCTCGCTGAGCCCCGAGTCGGTGCGCAGGCCGTTGCCCTGCGGCTCGTGGAGTGCCAGCACCGTGCCACCGGACGGCAGGAAGCCGCGCGCCGGGTCCTCGGCGCAGATCCGGGCCTCGACGGCATGGCCGGTGAGCCGGACGTCTTCCTGGGTGAAGGAGAGCCGCTCGCCCGCCGCCACCCGCAACTGCCACTCCACCAGGTCCAGTCCGGTGATCAGCTCGGTGACCGGGTGCTCCACCTGGAGGCGGGTGTTCATCTCCATGAAGTAGTAAGCCGACGGATCGCCACCCGGGACGATGAACTCCACCGTGCCCGCGCCCCGGTAGCCGCAGGAGCGCGCCGCCTGCACCGCGGCCTCGCCCATGGCGCTTCGGGTCGCCTCGTCCAGCAGGACGGAGGGCGCCTCCTCGATGATCTTCTGGTGGCGGCGCTGGAGCGAGCACTCGCGCTCGCCGAGGTGCACCACATTGCCGTGGCCGTCGGCGAGCACCTGGATCTCGATGTGCCGGGGGCGGTCGATCCACCGCTCCACCAGCAGGGTGTCGTCGCCGAACGATGCCCGTGCCTCGCGCCGCGCCGCCGCGATCTCCTCCAGCAGCGCCGACTCGACCCGGGTGAGCCGCATACCCTTGCCGCCGCCGCCCGCCGATGGCTTCAGCAGCACCGGCATCCCGATCTCGCGGGCCGCGTCGGCGAGCTGCTCGTCCGTCAGCCCGGACCCGGACGAGCCGGGCACCACCGGCACCCCGGCCCCGCGGACGGTCTCCTTGGCGCGGATCTTGTCGCCCATCAGCGAGATCGCCCGGGAGGGCGGTCCGATGAAGACCAGCCCCGCGTCCTCGCAGGCCTGCGCGAACGCCGCGTTCTCCGCGAGGAAGCCATAGCCGGGGTGGACCGCCTGAGCGCCGCTCAGACGCCCCGCCTCCAGCAGCCTCTTCACCGAGAGATAGCTCTCCGCCGCCGGGGCCGGACCGAGCCGCACCGCGGTGTCGGCCTCCCGCACATGGCGGGCGTCGGCGTCGGCGTCGCTGAAGACGGCGACCGAACGCACCCCCATGGCGCGCAGTGTCCGGATGACGCGGACCGCGATCTCACCGCGGTTGGCGACCAGAACCGTGTCGAACATCGTCTGTCCCTTGAAGTCCACAGCAGTCCCTCAGTCCCTCACATCCGGAAGACGCCGAAGCCGGGCGCCGCGCTGTCCTTTTGCGGAAGCGGGGCGTTGGCACAGGCGGTCAGGGCCAGACCCAGCACCTGCCGGGTCTCCAGCGGGTCGATCACCCCGTCGTCCCACAGCCGGGCCGTCGCGTAGTACGCGTTGCCCTGCTGCTCGTACTGGGCGCGGATGGGGGCCTTGAAGGACTCCTCCTCATCAGCGGCCCACTCGTCACCGCGACCTTCGATCTGGTCACGCTTGACCGTCGCCAGCACCGAAGCCGCCTGCTCGCCGCCCATCACGGAGATCTTGGCGTTCGGCCACATCCACAGGAAGCGGGGGGAATACGCCCGGCCGCACATCGAGTAGTTGCCCGCGCCGTAGGAGCCGCCGATGACGACCGTCAGTTTGGGCACCCGGGTGCAGGCCACGGCCGTGACCATCTTGGCGCCGTGCTTGGCGATGCCCCCGTGCTCGTAGTCCTTGCCGACCATGAAGCCCGAGATGTTCTGGAGGAACAGCAGGGGGATGCCGCGCTGGTCGCACAGCTCGATGAAGTGCGCGCCCTTCTGGGCGGACTCGGCGAACAGGATGCCGTTGTTGGCCACGATGCCGACCGGGTGGCCGTGGATCCGGGCGAAGCCGGTGACCAGGGTCTGCCCGAACTCCGACTTGAACTCAGCGAACCGGGAGCCGTCCACGATCCGGGCGATGACCTCGCGCACGTCGTACGGAGTGCGCGAGTCCGCGGGCACCGCCCCGTAGAGTCCGAAGGGGTCGGCCTTCGGCTCCTCGGCCGGCTCCACCGACCAGGGGAGCGGTCCGCGCTCGGGCAGGGTCGCCACGATGTTCCGCACGATCCGCAGGGCGTGGGCATCGTCCTCGGCCAGATGGTCCGTCACCCCGGAGATCCGGGAGTGCACCTCGCCGCCACCGAGCTCCTCGGCCGTGACCACCTCACCGGTCGCCGCCTTCACCAGCGGCGGTCCGCCCAGGAAGATCGTGCCCTGCTCCCGCACGATCACGGCCTCGTCGCTCATCGCCGGGACGTACGCGCCGCCCGCGGTGCAGGAGCCCATCACCGCCGCGATCTGCGGAATCCGAGCCCCTGAGAGACGTGCCTGGTTGTAGAAGATCCGGCCGAAGTGCTCACGGTCCGGGAACACCTCGTCCTGCATCGGCAGGAACGCGCCGCCCGAGTCGACCAGGTAGACGCACGGCAGACGGTTCTCAAGCGCCACCTCCTGGGCGCGCAGATGCTTCTTCACCGTCATCGGGTAGTACGTGCCGCCCTTGACCGTGGCGTCGTTCGCGACGACCACCACCTCACGGCCGCTGACCCGGCCGATACCGGCGATCACCCCGGCTGCCGGGGCCTGGCCGTCGTACATCCCGTCGGCCGCGAGCGGGGCCAGCTCCAGGAAGGGGGAGCCCGGGTCCAGGAGCGTGTCCACCCGGTCGCGCGGCAGCAGTTTTCCGCGCGCGGTGTGCCGTGCGCGGGCCTTCTCACCGCCGCCCAGCCGGGCCGCGGCCAGCTTGGCGCGCAGCGTGTCGGTCAGCTCGCGGTGCGCCGCCTCATTGGCCTGCCAGGCCTCGGATGCGGGATCTGCCGCACTCGCCAGCACGGGTGCCTGCTGCATCGGTCCAGCCCCTCCTTGTTAATGAGCGTTAACCGATTTCCTCCAGGTTAACGAGCGCTAACCGCCCTGTCTAGAATCAGTTGCATGAGCACCAGGACCGACGCCCCGACCCGGCGCGAGCAGATCCTCAAGGAGGCTGCCCGGCTCTTCGCTGAGCGCGGCTTCCACGGTGTCGGTGTGGACGAGATAGGGGCGGCCGTCGGTATCAGCGGCCCCGGGCTCTACCGCCACTTCCCCGGCAAGGACGCGATGCTCGCCGAGCTGCTGGTCGGGATCTCCGAACGGCTGCTGGAGGGCGGCAGGCGTCGGGTGGCCGAGGCGGACGGCACGGAAGGCGCAGAGGGCACGGGCGGAGCTCCGGAAGAGGTGCTCGCCTCGCTGATCGACGGGCATATCGACTTCGCCCTCGACGACCGCCCGCTGATCACCCTGCACGACCGCGAGCTCGACCGGTTGCGCGACAGCGACCGCAAGCTCGTGCGACAGCTCCAGCGCCAGTACGTCGAACTCTGGGTGGACGTGGTGCGCAGACTCCACCCGGAGCTTCCCGAGGCTCAGGCGCGGACGGCTGTGCACGCCGTGTTCGGGCTGCTGAACTCCACCCCGCACCTCGGTTCGTACGGGAACGGACCGCTGGGGCGCACCGCCATGGAGGAGCTGCTGCGCAAGCTGGCGCACGGGGCCTTCGCGTCCCTGTCGGCGTAACGACGCTGCCGGCACACGGCCGCCGCCGGAGCGGTGGCCGCCGGCGAGCGGCTGACCTCGGCCCCGGCGTCCGCGCTGTGGGACGTAGGGCACGCTCCGCACACCTGACGGCACAATGGGCACATGCCGATACCGAACCGCGCCGCCCTTGTCGACCACCTCGTCCGCACCCGGATCGCCGGAGACGTCGCCACGCCCCGCGACAACAACCTCTCCCACTACCGCAAGCTGGCCAACGGCGACCGCCACTACTGGCTGGGGCTCGAACTCGGCGACCGCTGGACCGACGAGCAGGACGTGCTCGCCGTCATGGCCGAGCGCTGCGGTGTCAACGACGATCCCCGGCACCGGTTCGGACAGGACACCATCGACCCCGAGCTGACCGTGGACGCGCTCGACCGCATGGCCGCGCGGTTGAAGGAGGCCGCCGCCGCGAGACAGTCCGTGCTCTTCGCCACCGGCCACCCCGGCGGGCTGCTCGACGTGCACCGGCAGACCGCGGACGCGCTTCGGGCCGCGGGCTGCGAGATCGTACGGATCCCGTCGGGGCTTACTGCGGACGAGGGTATGGTCTTCCAGTTCGCCGACGTCGCCATGCTGGAGCGCGGCGCCACCCTGTGGCACACCCACTCGCCCGAACCGATGGCCGCGATCCTGGACGGTCTGCACCGGGAGGGACGGCCCCAGCCGGACCTCGTGGTGGCCGACCACGGCTGGGCGGGCTGCGCAGGCCGGCGCGGGATCGACGCGGTGGGCTACGCCGACTGCAACGACCCGGCGCTGTTCATCGGTGAGGCGGAGGGCACCCTTCAGGTGACCGTCCCGCTGGACGACCATGTCACGGACCCGCGCTCCTACGACCCGATGACGGCCTACCTCCTGAATGCGGCCGGGCTCCTCTGACCAGCCCGCCGACGGTGCGCTCGCCCTCGCCATGAAGGGAGGGTATGTCTGGTGTGGCGGTTGCGCCCGGCGCGCCCGATCGCGCCGTCGGGCTTCGGCGAGTGGGCGATGGTGACGAACGGTGGCGGACTACGTCCTGGTCCACGGGGCCATGCACGGCGGCTGGTGCTGGGGCCCGGTGCGCGAGCTGCTCACCCGGGGCGGGCACCGGGTGTTCACCCCCAGCCTGACCGGACAGGGCGAACGCAGCCGGCAGCTGGCTCCCGAGGTCGGCGTCGCCGCACATGTCGACGACCTGGTGGATCTCGTCTGGTACGAGGATCTCAGCGACGTCCGCCTCGTCCTGCACAGCTACGCCGGCATCCTGGCGGGACCGGTCGCGGAACGGGCTTCCGGCCGACTCGCGGCCGTGGTGCTCGCCGGCGGCTTCCTCACCCGGCCGGGTGAATGCCTGCTGGACGTCGAGCCCCCGGAGGTCGCGTTGCGCTATCGCGAGCTGGTCGCGGAGCGGGGCGAGGGCTGGTACCTGCCGGCCGACCCCTCGTACCTCACCCAGTGGGGTGTGCGGGACGCGTGGCTGCGCGCCTGGGCGGGGCCCCGGCTGAGCGACTTCCCGTTCCGCTGCCTGACGGATCCCGTCCGGTTCGACCCGCGCCCCC